>NZ_JAQQDB010000129.1:0-522 GCF_046030135.1 Caballeronia jiangsuensis | reverse complement strand
GTAAGCAACCGGCGAAGTCATCTTGATCTGCAAGTCGAGCAGCCGGACGATCATGTCCATTCAGATTTCAAATGGACATGTGTACATGATGGACGAACCCGAGGTGGTCCAGGATGTTGTTCAGCCGACACGGCGCCGGCGGCATAGCAAGGAATTCAAGCAGATGGTCATTCGGGCGGCAATGCAGCCAAACGTGTCGATTGCGGCCGTGGCACTGCATTACCGGTTGAACGCCAACCTGCTGCGCGGTTGGGTTGCGGCGCAGGAGGAACGCGATGTCGCTGAAGCGGCGCGACAGGAGTTGAATGTCTCGACGTCGGAATTTGTTCCACTGCAGATGCAAAATGGTTTTGCAGGGGCGACGCACATCGAGATTGAGGTGCGCAGAGGCGCGACGTCGATCACCGTGCGCTGGCCGCTGTCGGCCGCGAGCGACTGCGCAACTTGGCTGCAGGGGTGGTTGCGTTGATTCGCATCGATGCCATCTGGCTCGCGACGGAGCCGGTCGACATGCGCGCCGGT
>NZ_JAQQDB010000128.1:0-527 GCF_046030135.1 Caballeronia jiangsuensis | reverse complement strand
TCATCGGTGACCACGTAGTTGTGGCCTTGCCCTTCCAATGCGTGGCTCACCAACCCCGTGAGCGCCATGTTTCTCGGCAACTCGAACGGCGGCGGATTGAACTGATTGACCTTGCTAGCCATGATGAACGGCTTGTCCGGATCGCCCTCGTGATAGCCGATCGTCACCTCATCCCCGATACGCGGCACCGCGATGAAGCTGTGCGGCCCGCCATGCCACGGCTGCGACACCCGTACCCAGCAACTCGAATTCTGGTCAAGCTTGCCCAGCCTGTCCCATTTGAATTGAACGCGCGTGCGCGCGTAGCCATCGAGCCAGATCGGCTGGTTCTCCGGGCCCACCACCACCGCGGTCTCCGGATGCGCGCGCGGCTTCTCCTGGGGCATCGTCTTGAAGAACGTATCGTCCGGCTGCACCACGAAATCCGTCTTGCAGTGATACTGCGCGTCGCTGCCTGCGGTGACGGTCAGTTCGTCCGGATTGCGCACATCGATCGAGGTCGAGACCACCAGATATCGCGTGTTGAG
>NZ_JAQQDB010000127.1:0-540 GCF_046030135.1 Caballeronia jiangsuensis | reverse complement strand
GTGCCGCGCGTGCGCTTGCCCGATGGCTCGGTACGGCTGGTCGAGCCGGAATGGGTCGGTCAGCTCGACGGTTTCACGTTGCTGTTCGAAGCGCTGGTGCTGATGCTGGCGCAGCAGATGCCGTTTGCCGCTGTGGCGCGCATCGTCAATCTGTCGTGGCACCGGGTTCATGCCATCTGTTCGCGCTATGTGGAACTGGCGCTGGCATCGGCGAATCTGTCGGACGTGAGCTCGGTAGCCATTGACGAGACCTCGTACCGGCGCGGCCACGAGTACCTGACGCTGGTCGCCGATATGCAGGCGCGGCGCGTCGTGTTTGTCACGGCCGGCCGCGACGCGAAGACGATTGAGGGCTTTGCCGCCTACCTTAACCAGCACCACGGCACGCCCGAGCAAGTCACCTTCGTCAGCATCGACATGTCGCCCGCGTTCATCAAGGGCGTGGGCGAACATCTGCCCAATGCGCGAGTGACGTTCGACAAGTTTCACGTCGTCGCACATGCGTCCAAGGCGCTTGACACGGTGCGCCGCCAACAACAG
>NZ_JAQQDB010000126.1:0-545 GCF_046030135.1 Caballeronia jiangsuensis | reverse complement strand
CCCGCTTTCAAGCCCACATCGAGCACGCTCACGCCTTCATACGGCAGCCGCAATTTGCGCTTCTTGCCGTCGATGATCAACTCCAGATCCGCCGCCGGCGTGCTCTCCGTGATCTCGATGGCAGGCACGCCCGCTTGCGGCAACGGCGTGCCGAATCGCTCCACGTGTATCTGCTTCGGCGCGACGCCCGAGTCCTTCAACGCCGCTTCGGCTGCATCCATCATCGGGCCGGGGCCGCAGATGAACGCTTCGTCGATTTCTTCGGGCGAAAGCAGCGTCTCCAGAAACGCCTTGCACTTCGCTTCATCCAGCACGCCGTTGAAGAGCTCCACGTCCTGCAGATCGTCCGACAGCACGTGATACAGCGAGAACCGATCCATATACCGATTCTTCAGATCCTCGAGCTCTTCGGCGAACATGATCGCGTCGACGCTGCGATTGCCGTACACGAGCGTGAAGCGGCTCGTCGGCTCCGTATCGAGCGTCGTCTTGATGATCGCCAGCACCGGCGTGATGCCCGAGCCGCCCGAGAACGCCACGTAGTG
>NZ_JAQQDB010000125.1:0-549 GCF_046030135.1 Caballeronia jiangsuensis | reverse complement strand
CGTGTACAGCAGGCGCGCCTGACCGATCAGATCCAGACTGATGTTCGCCAGCGCGATGTCTTCTTCCAGCGCCGGGCCGTGGCTGCACCATTCGGCGTTGCGCTGCCCGAGGATCAGCGCGTTGTCCGCCAGACGCAGCACGTAGGCGAGATGGTCCTGACTCATAGCTCTGTCGCCCTTACATGTGATTGATTTCGTCGGGCAGCACGAAGAACGTCGGATGCCGATAGATCTTGTCGGCCGCGGGCTCGAACAATTCGCCCTTGTCCGCCGGGTCCGATGCGGTGATCGCCGCCGACGGCACCACCCAGATGCTCACGCCTTCCTGACGGCGCGTGTACACGTCGCGCGCCATGCGCAGCGCCGCACCCGCATCCGGCGCGTGCAGGCTGCCGCAATGCTTGTGATCCAGTCCCTGCTTGCTGCGCACGAACACTTCCCAGATCGGCCATTCCTTGTTCATCTTCATCGTCTCCATGCTCATGCAGCTTGTTTGTGGGCGCGGACCTTTTGCTTCTCCGCGTAGGCGAGCGCCGCTTCGCGCACCCA
>NZ_JAQQDB010000124.1:0-586 GCF_046030135.1 Caballeronia jiangsuensis | reverse complement strand
TTGCATCAAGGAGCCGATTCCGGTGGTGCCGACCATCCACTATCAGATGGGCGGTATTCCGACCAACATGCACGGTCAGGTCGTGGGCACCGCGAAGGGCTATGACGATCCGGTCAACGGCTTCTACGCGGTGGGCGAATGCTCGTGCGTTTCGGTGCACGGCGCGAACCGTCTGGGCACGAACTCGCTGCTCGATCTGGTCGTGTTCGGGCGTGCTGCGGGCAATCACATCATCAAGCACGCGAAGGAACTGAAGGAGCACAAGCCGCTGCCGGCCGATGCCGCCGACTTCGCGATGGAACGCCTCGCGGTGCTGGAGAAATCGACCTCGGGCGAGTACACGCAGAACATCGCCAACGATATCCGCGCGTCGATGCAGGCGCATGCGGGCGTGTTCCGCACGTCGAAGCTGCTCGAAGAAGGCGTCGGCAAGATCGCGGAACTGGCCGAGCGCGTGAAGCACGTGCATCTGAAGGACAAGTCGAAGGTGTTCAACACGGCGAAGGTCGAGGCGCTGGAACTGGCGAACCTGATCGAAGTGGCGCGCGCGACGATGGTATCGGCCGAAGCGCGCAAGGAAAGCCGT
>NZ_JAQQDB010000123.1:0-586 GCF_046030135.1 Caballeronia jiangsuensis | reverse complement strand
CTGCATCAAGGAGCCGATTCCGGTGGTGCCGACCATCCACTATCAGATGGGCGGTATTCCGACCAACATGCACGGTCAGGTCGTGGGCACCGCGAAGGGCTACGACGATCCGGTCAACGGCTTCTACGCGGTGGGCGAATGCTCGTGCGTTTCGGTGCACGGCGCGAACCGTCTGGGCACGAATTCGCTGCTCGATCTGGTCGTGTTCGGGCGTGCTGCGGGCAACCACATCATCAAGCACGCGAAGGAACTGAAAGAGCACAAGCCGCTGCCGGCCGATGCCGCCGACTTCGCGATGGAACGCCTCGCGGTGCTGGAGAAATCGACTTCGGGCGAGTACACGCAGAACATCGCCAACGATATCCGCGCGTCGATGCAGGCGCATGCGGGCGTGTTCCGCACGTCGAAGTTGCTCGAAGAGGGCGTCGGCAAGATTGCGGAACTGGCTGAGCGCGTGAAGCATGTGCATCTGAAGGACAAGTCGAAGGTGTTCAACACGGCGAAGGTCGAGGCGCTGGAACTGGCGAACCTGATCGAAGTGGCGCGCGCGACGATGGTATCGGCCGAAGCGCGCAAGGAGAGCCGC
>NZ_JAQQDB010000122.1:0-592 GCF_046030135.1 Caballeronia jiangsuensis | reverse complement strand
AATCGGGTATTTCCGGTGGCAGACCCAATGTCATGCCGGTTAAAGAAAACGGACGCCCTTCCGGCGGCGGCGGCTCAACGTGCTGCCTGAGCTATCCCGCCGTATGGCAGCCTGATCTCAGACTGACGGTCCGTTGGCTGGTCGACAAAAAACAGGACGGCAAGACTTGGGGCTACTGGTACAAAGCGGAGAACGTCCAGATAGCTCAATACGACGGCAATCATACGGCAGGAGCTTGGTTGATCTTTCTACCTGATGATCGTGTGCGCTTGATGATTGTTGACGGAACTAAAGGCGGCAACGATCCAGACAAACGCCCACCTGATGACGATCCGCTGATCGTGAAAGCAACTCTCGACGAAGAATGGAATCGGTTGTATCGCAAGAATGGAAACGCACAATGACCGTGGAATGGTTTGATCTCATACCGGAGGACGGCGGCCTTTCGGAACGCATGAACGCATCGCAATGTGGCAAGGTGCTAGCGGAGGTTAGAGAATGAACGGTTCTACTTTAGCGCCATGCTTTTACATGGACACGAACATATGAAACTCCCAATTCGATTGTTTTGCGGTTTTGCCTTCACGGCAGC
>NZ_JAQQDB010000121.1:0-655 GCF_046030135.1 Caballeronia jiangsuensis | reverse complement strand
GACGGTTGATCCTACGCAAGCCGTGCAGATCGTGCGCACGCAGCCACATGAAAACGAGAAAACGATCAAGAAGCTGTATTTGCAGGCCACAAGTTGGGCGCGCAATTACATCTATATGGAGAATCAGTATTTCTTTTATCCGACGTTCGCGCGCACGCTCAAGGAACATCGGATGGCGTACTGCCAGTCGTGGAGCAGCAAGTCCGGAAAGTCCGTCGCGGAATTACCGAAGCTGCACGTCTTCATCGTGATTCCAAACCCGGAGCGCGATCAGATGATCCCGCGCACGGCTGACGTACTGACTGAGTTGGGCCACGGCGGGGACGTGCCGGAACAGATCAAGTTGATCGATAGCGGTAAGTACAGCCAGAAATACTCGGACAGTCACAAGGGCAAAAACGGTACTCAAGTGCTGGACCGGCCGAGTTTGCAACAACTCTCCGACTCGATGGGGTTGGAGGTGAGCATCGCGCGACTGCGCACGAGCGGTCTGGATGCGAGTAAGAAGATGGCGTACCGGGAAATCTATATCCACTCGAAGCTGATGTTGATCGACGATGTTTTTGTGACGCTCGGCAGCGCGAATATGAACCAAAGAAGCATGGCGGTGGATAGTGAGATCAATATCGCGGCGACGGGAAAGGAACCGGTCAGT
>NZ_JAQQDB010000120.1:0-675 GCF_046030135.1 Caballeronia jiangsuensis | reverse complement strand
CGGAAATTTTCAAGGTAGTTGTCGCCTCAACGATTAAATTTCAGGCAGCCTCTCTGTCTTGATTTCGGTGTTGTTGGGCGTCGCCCCGATTATCGATTCGATCCGGGTTCAGGTGCACAGCATCGACGCGTTGCCAGTTGCGCGTACGGCCTTTCCATCGAAGTGGATTGCATTGCCTGGCATTCTCGTAGAGCGCCGCGCGTCGATCCAGAATGTCCTGATCGAGGTTGGCATGACGCTGCGCCGGCGTCACGAACCGAATCGCGCTGTGACGATGCTCCTCGTTGTACCAGCGCACCAGCGCGCCCACCCACGTGCGCGCGGCAAACAGGGTATCGAATGCCTTGAGCGGGTAAGCCGGTCGGTACTTCAGGGTCTTGAACAACGACTCGGAGTAAGGGTTGTCGTTGCTCACGCTCGGGCGGCTCAACGACGGCATGACGCCCAGCGCCTGAAGAGTGGCGAGCATCGTCGCGCCTTTCATCGGGCCGCCGTTGTCCGAATGCAGAATCACCTGGGCGGGCTGTATCGCTTCGCGCGCGCAGAGATCCGTGAGGACTTCGCTGGCCAGCACGCTGCTTTCCTCGGCATAGACCTGCCAGCCGACAATCTTGCGGCTAAACACATCCAGAAACAGATACAAGTAGAAATACTGCCCACGAACCGTGGTCGGCA
>NZ_JAQQDB010000012.1:0-205983 GCF_046030135.1 Caballeronia jiangsuensis | reverse complement strand
TGCCAATAGACCGACAAGAAAACGGGATCCGGCGAACTTGACAAACATCCGCCGAATGAACATCCGCTCTAAAGCTGCTGCTGCACCCACCCAGTCACACCGGCGAGCGCCGCCGGCAAATTCGCCGGCTCCGTGCCCCCCGCCTGCGCCATATCCGGACGACCGCCGCCCTTCCCGCCAACCTGCTGCGCAACGAAGTTGACGAGTTCACCCGCCTTCACCTTCTTCGACGCATCCGCCGTCACGCCCGCGATCAGGCTGACCTTTCCGCCTTCCACCGACGCAAGCACGATCGCCGCGCTCTTGAGCTTGTCCTTCAGCTTGTCGACGGTTTCGCGCAGCGTCTTCACGTCCGCGCCTTCGAGCTGCGCGGCGAGCACGCGCACGCCGGACACATCGACGGCCTGCGACACGAGTTCATCGCCCTGGCTGGCTGCGAGCTTCGACTTCAGCGCGCCGAGCTCCTTCTCCAGCGACTTCACATGCTCCTGCACCTGCGAAATACGCTGCGTGAGTTCGGAAGGTTGCGCCTTCAAAACGCCCGCCGCCGCGTTGATGCGGGAATCGAGCTCCTGCACGTAGCGCACTGCATTGTCGCCAGTGATCGCCTCGACGCGCCGAATGCCCGCCGCGACGCCGCCTTCCATCACGATCTTGAAGAAGCCGATATCGCCCGTGCGCTGCACGTGCGTGCCGCCGCAAAGTTCGCGCGAGAAGCCGAGATCGAGCACGCGTACCGTGTCGCCGTACTTTTCGCCGAAGAGCGCCATCGCGCCGCCCTTCACCGCGTCGTCGTACGGCATCACGCGCACGACGCCCGGCGCGTTCGCGATGATCTCGTTGTTCACGATCTGCTCGACGCGGCGGATTTCGTCGTCCGACATCGGCGCGTTGTGCGCGAAGTCGAAGCGCGTCTTGTCGGCATCGACGAGCGAGCCTTTCTGCTGCACATGGCCGCCGAGCACGTCGCGCAGCGCCTTGTGCATCAGGTGCGTGGCCGAGTGATTGCGCGCGGTGCGGGCGCGGCGAATAGCGTCGATTTCGGCCTTCACGACATCGCCGACCTTGAGCGTGCCCTGCTCGACCGTGCCGTGATGACCGACGACATCGGCCTGCACTTTCAAGGTATCCGCGACGGCGAAGCGCACGTTCGCGTTCGCGAGCACGCCCTGATCGCCCACCTGGCCGCCCGATTCCGCATAGAACGGCGTGTGATCGAGCACGACGACCGCCTGCTGGCCGTCCTTCGCCTCGTTCACCGACGCGCCTTCGACATACAGCGCGAGGATTTTCGCGTCGTCGAAGATTTCCTTTTCGTAGCCGTGGAACGTGGACTTCGCGCCCGCATATTCGAGCCCCGCCGCGATCTTGAACTTGCCCGCCGCGCGGGCCTGATCGCGCTGACGCGCCATCGCGTCGTCGAATGCGGGTTCGTCGACGGTCACGCCGCGCTCGCGGCACACGTCCGCCGTGAGATCGAGCGGAAAGCCGTAGGTGTCGTGCAGCTTGAACGCCAGTTCGCCGTCCAGTTGCTTGACGCCCTTCTTTTCCAGATCAGCGAGTTCGCCTTCGAGAATCGACATGCCGTGCTCGATGGTCTCGAAAAAGCGCTCTTCTTCCTGACGCAGCACGTCGGTCACGCGCTGTTGCGCTTCCTTCAGTTCCGGGTACGCCGCGCCCATTTCCGCGACGAGATCGGCCACGAGCTTGTGGAAGAACGCGCCCTTCTTGCCGAGCTTGTAGCCGTGACGGATCGCGCGGCGCACGATCCGGCGCAGCACGTAGCCGCGGCCTTCGTTGCCGGGAATCACGCCATCGACGATGAGGAACGAGCACGCGCGGATGTGGTCCGCGATCACCTTCAGCGAGTTGTTTTCCAGATCGGCGGTGTTCGTCTCGCGGCTCGCGGCCTTGATGAGCGTCTGGAACAGATCGATTTCGTAGTTGCTGTGCACGTGCTGCAGCACGGCGGCGAGCCGTTCGAGGCCCATGCCCGTATCGACGCACTGCTTGGGCAGCGGCGTCATGTTGCCCTGCGCGTCGCGGTTGAACTGCATGAACACGAGATTCCAGATCTCGATGAAACGGTCGCCGTCTTCTTCAGGAGACCCCGGCGGGCCACCCCAGATTTCCGGGCCGTGGTCGTAGAACACTTCGGAGCACGGACCGCACGGGCCGGTGTCGGCCATCTGCCAGAAGTTGTCCGATGCGTAACGCGCGCCCTTGTTGTCGCCGATGCGGATGATGCGCTCGACCGGCACGCCGATTTCCTTCGCCCAGATGTCGAAGGCTTCGTCGTCTTCCTGGTAGACGGTCACCGTGAGTTTTTCCGCCGGCAGGTTGTAGACCTTGGTCAGCAGTTCCCAGCAATAGTGGATCGCGTCGCGCTTGAAGTAATCGCCGAACGAGAAGTTGCCGAGCATCTCGAAGAACGTGTGATGGCGCGCGGTGTAACCGACGTTCTCCAGATCGTTGTGCTTGCCGCCCGCGCGCACGCTGCGCTGCGCGGTGGTCGCGCGCGAGTACGGACGCGATTCGCTGCCCAGGAACACGTCCTTGAACTGGACCATGCCCGAGTTGGTGAAGAGCAGCGTCGGGTCGTTGCCGGGCACGAGGCTCGACGAACGCACGATCGTATGGCCCTTCGATTCGAAAAACTTCAGGAATTTCTCGCGTATTTCGGCGGCTTTCATAGCGTACGGGGCGTGTCTTCGGTTCTTTGATGGTGCTCGCGGGCGGCTCGCTTCGAGCGTTGCCGGCGCGGCAAGGGTGATTGTCGATTATACGGGATTCGCCGCGCGCAGCCGGGCGCGCGGCGTGTCCGCGCGGTATGCCCGGTCTCGCACGCGCGGCCGTTCTGTGCGACATTCGCAGTCCGGAGACAATTTGAGCGAGCGAACCATCGAATGGGAGCCTTGAGCCATATCCGCGTGCTGGACCTGACCCGCGTGCTGGCGGGACCGTGGTGCGCGCAGACCCTCGCCGATTTCGGCGCGGACGTCATCAAGATCGAGCGGCCCGAAACCGGCGACGATACGCGCCACTGGGGCCCGCCCTACCTGAAGACGCCCGGCGGCGAGGACACGCACGAGGCCGCGTACTATCTCGCCGCGAACCGCAACAAGCGTTCCGTGACGGTGGATATCGCCACGCCGGAAGGCCAGCGGATCGTCCGCGAGCTGGCCGCGCAAAGCGATGTCGTGCTGGAGAACTACAAGGCCGGGCAACTGAAGAAGTACGGGCTCGACTACGAATCGCTGAAGACCGTGAAGCCGGACCTCGTCTATTGCTCGGTCACGGGCTTCGGACAGACCGGGCCGTATGCGCAGCGCGCGGGCTACGACTTCATCGTGCAGGGCATCGGCGGGTTCATGAGCATCACCGGCGAGCGCGACGGGCAGCCCGGCGGCGGTCCGCAAAAGGCCGGCGTGGCGATCGCGGACCTGATGACCGGCATGTACGCGACAATCGGCGTGCTCACCGCGCTCGCGCACCGCGACCGCACGGGCGAAGGCCAATACATCGACATGGCACTGCTGGATGTCCAGGTCGCCATGCTCGCCAACATGAACACCAATTTCCTCGCGAGCGGCACGCCGCCGGTGCGCTGGGGCAACGCGCATCCGAACATCGTGCCGTATCAGACCTTCCAGACGAGCGACGGCTGGATCATCGTCGCCGTGGGCAATGACGGGCAGTTCCGCAAGTTCGTCGACGTCGGCGGTCGCGCGGATCTGGCCGACGATCCGCGTTTCGCGGCGAATCCGTCGCGCGTGCGCAACCGCGACATCCTCGTGCCGATTCTCGCGGACATGGTGCGGCTGAAGGGCAAGCACGAATGGATCGCGGAACTCGAAGCCGCGGGCGTGCCGTGCGGTCCGATCAACGATCTCGGCGAAGTGTTCGAAGATCCGCAGGTGCTCGCGCGCAAGATGCAGATCGATTTGCCGCATCCGACGGCCGGCACGGTGAAGGTCGTCGCGAGTCCGATCAAGATGAGCGCGACGCCGCCCGAAGCGCGCACGCATCCGCCGTTACTGGGCGAGCACACGACGAGCGTACTCGCCGAAGTGCTCGGTTACGACGAGGCGAAAATCGCGCAGTTGCGGGCGTCGAAGGCAATCTGAGCGGAGATCAGCGAACGCCGGCGCCGATCAGACCGCCCGCCGCCGCGCCCGCGACAGTGCCGATCGGCCCGCCCGTGACCAGATAGCCGAGCGCGCCGCCCGCGGCCGCGCCGACTCCGGCGTGCGCCTGCTGGCGGGACACGTTCGCGCAGGCCGCGAGGCTCGATACGAGCGCGGCTGCAGCGGCGAACCTGAGCGTCGTGAGGGCGATCTTCTTCATGATGGGCTTCCTTGTTTTATCGTTGTGATGTGTCGTGCTTTTCGTGCATGCCTGCGATCGATGCAGGCGAGCCGATCTTAGAATCGCGCACCCGTGCCTTTCAACGCGATTTACGTCCCGTTACGGCGGTTACGAAGCGCGTTATCGCGCACACACCGTGTAATGGAACTCGCAAAAGGACAAAAGGAGGCGACTGTGCGAATCGCGCGACGAACGCCGTCGCGGCCTGCTCCGGATGGTTGCGTAAGGTAGAATCGACCCAATATTCAAGGCATTCGTACGCGTTTCTGGCCGGCTGGCCGCAAGGAACGCTTCCCGAACCGTTTCACGCGCGCGAGCGCATCCGCTGGCACTCTCTTTCGCATGAACACCGATCGCAACGACGCTCCGGCGCCATCCAATTTCATTCGCAACATCATCGAAGACGACAACCGCTCCGGCAAATGGGCGCAGCGGGTCGAGACGCGCTTTCCGCCCGAGCCGAACGGCTATCTGCACATCGGCCATGCGAAGAGCATCTGCGTGAACTTCGGTCTCGCCGCGGCGTACGGCGGCGTGTGCCATCTGCGCTTCGACGACACGAACCCCGAGAAGGAAAGCGTCGAATACGTCGATTCGATCATCGACGCCGTGAAATGGCTCGGCTTCGACTGGAACAAGGACGGCGCGGAGCACAAATACTTCGCGAGCGACTACTACGACAAGCTGTACGAGTTCGCCGAGATGCTCATCGCCAAGGGCCAGGCGTACGTCGACAGTCAGACCGCCGAAGAGATGCGCGCGACGCGCGGCTCGGCCACCGAAGCGGGCATCAATTCACCGTATCGCGACCGCACGCCCGAAGAGAACCTTGACCTCTTCCGCCGCATGAAGGCGGGCGAGTTCAAGGAAGGCGAGCACGTGCTGCGCGCGAAGATCGACATGGCGTCGCCGAACTTCAACATGCGCGATCCGGTGATCTATCGGATCCGCTTCGCGCATCATTACCGCACGGGCGACACGTGGTGCATCTACCCGATGTACGACTACGCGCACTGCGTGTCGGACGCGATCGAGAACATCACGCACTCGCTCTGCACGCTGGAATTCGAGGATCATCGGCCGCTCTATGACTGGTTCCTCGCGCAACTCGCGGACGACGGCGTGTTTCAACGTCCGCTGCCGCAGCAGATCGAGTTCTCGCGCCTGAACCTCACGTACGCGATCACGAGCAAGCGCAAGCTGCTCCAACTCGTGCAGGACAATCACGTCGACGGCTGGGACGATCCGCGCATGCCGACCATTGTCGGTGTGCGCCGGCGCGGCTTCACGCCGGAAAGCATCCGCTTGATGGTCGAGCGCGTGGGCGTCACCAAGGTCGATTCGTGGATCGACATGAGCGTGCTCGAAGGCGCATTGCGCGACGATCTCGACGAGAAAGCGCCGCGCGCGATCGGCGTGCTCGATCCGCTCAAGCTCATTATCGACAACTATCCGGAAGGACAGAGCGAGTCGTGCAGCGCGCCGGTGCATCCGCATCATCCGGATCGCGGCGTGCGCACGTTCCCGTTCTCGCGCGAGTTGTGGATCGAGCGCGAGGACTTTCAGGAAACGCCGCCGAAGGGCTATTTCCGCCTCTTCCCGGGCAACAAGGTACGCCTGAAATACGGCTTCGTCGTGGAATGCACGGGCGCGGACAAGGACGAGAACGGCAACGTGATCGCCGTCCATTGCAACTACTTCCCGGACAGCCGGTCGGGCACGGAAGGCGCGAACAACTACAAGGTGAAGGGCACGATCCACTGGGTCAGCGCGGCCACCGCGTATGCGGCCGAAGTGCGCCTCTATGACCGTCTCTTCAAGGAACCGCAGCCCGGCGCGGGCGGCGCGGAATTCCTCGATGCGCTCAACCCGGATTCGAAGCGCGTCGTGAACGCCTATCTCGAGCCGAGCGCGCGCGATGCGAACGCCGAAGACCGCGTCCAGTTCGAGCGGCACGGCTATTTCGTCGCAGACCGTGTGGATTCGCAGCCGGGCAAGCCGGTGTTCAACCGCATCGTGAGCCTGCGCGACAGCTGGGGCAAACCGGCCTGATATCGACGTAACAAAGGCGCCGCGCAGCCACGCGGCGCACTCGGTGAATCTCGCCGGACTCACCGCACGCCGCTTCTAACGAGGACATCCATGAAGCTGCCGCATGCCTTCGCGCCGCATCGCACCTGGGCGCAACGAAGTGCCGCCCTCGCCTCGTGGCTCGTGCTCGCATCCGCCGGCGCGCATGGCGCCACCGCTGCCGAACTCGCCACGGCGCAGGCCACCGTCGATCAGATGCCGCCTTCCGCGACGCTGCGCAAGATCGTGGAGAACGGCGCGATCGTGCTCGGCACACGCGAGTCGTCGGTGCCGTTCTCGTACACGGTGAAGCAGCAGCCGGTCGGCTACTCGTACGACATCGCGCTGAAAGTCGTCGACGAGATCAAGAAGCGCCTCAAACTGCCGAATCTCGCGGTGAAGAACGTGCAGGTCACGTCGGCGAACCGCATCTCGTATGTCGTGAACAATCAGGTCGATCTGGAATGCGGCTCGACCGCGCATGTGGCCGACCGCGATCCGCTCGTCGCGTTTTCGAACAGCTTCTTCCAGTACGGCATCCGCATGGCCGTGAAGAAGAAGTCGGGCATCCGCGATTACGCGGACCTCGCGAACAAGACGGTGGCGACGACGGCGGGCACATCGGATGAGCGCATGTTGCGGCAGATGAGCATCGACAAGAAGCTGAATCTGCGCATCATCAGCGCGCGCGATCATGCTGAAGCGTTCGCCGCGCTGAAGTCGGATCGCGCGGTGGCGTTCGTGATGGACGATCCGCTTCTCTACGGCAAGATCGCCCAGGAAGGCGCTGCGCGCAACGAATATACGGTGACGGGCGCATCGCTGGCGAACGAGGCGTATGGGTGCATGATGAGAAAGGGCGATCCGGTGTTCAAGCGCATCGTGGATGATGTGATCGCCAATATGCAGCGTTCCGGCGAAGCTGCGAAGCTCTACGACACGTGGTTCATGCGGCCGATTCCGCCGGATGGCATGAACCTGGAATTCCCGATGTCGCCGGAGATGAAGGCGTTGTTTGCCAATCCTAATGACCGTACGGTTGATTGAGTTGGGTTTTTTTCGCCCGGATCCTGTGTGCGTGACTGAGTTGGGTTTTCGCCGGATCCCGGGTTCGCGGTGGTCTATTAGCACTGCCCCTCCCCGGGGCGGGGGTCACTTTCTTTGCTGCTGCAAAGAAAGTAACCAAAGAAAGCAGCTTCTCATCGCCCGCGGTCACACGCACGTTGGCCATGCTTGCCAGCCCGCGGTGGCCCTCGCCTAAGTGTCGCCCCCAAAGGCCCAATCGGGCTTGGCTCGCGCACGGTCTGACACATCGCACCGCTTCACTGACTGGTTCAGCACGAAATGGCTCCGGCCCGCTTCGCGGCCGATGGGTCAATCGGGTCCGCGTGCGCTTCTTCTTCGACGGTTTCCCTCGCATACCCAACGGCAGCGCGTAGCGCTGTGCCGAAGCTCTTTGGTGCTGAACCAGCGCGCTTAAACACTTGGTGCGGCAGACCGTGCGCGGTCCAAGCCCGGTGAGTTTTGTGGGGGCACTCGCTACTGCCGTGCCATTTGGCCAATCGCCTGTGCCGCGGCCGGTGTGAAGTGCTTAGGCTGGGGATAGCTGTTTCTTTGGTTACTTTCTTTGCAGCAGCAAAGAAAGTGACTGCCGCCCCGCACAGGGGCAACGCTAATAAACCAAAAAGAAATCAGGATTCCACAAAAAAACCCTAAAGCATCTCATGCAACTCAACAAGCGATAACGTCGTCTGAAACAACCTCGCGAGGCTGCGGCTCGCAAACGTATCGACGTCCGCAGGACTGACCCATCGGTAGGCATCCATCTCAGGAATCATCGTCCCATCGCTATAGCGCGGAAAGTACGATTCGCACACGCAGTTTTCGATCCGCACTTCATCCTCGCCCACGCGCACGGCGAAAAGATGCAGATCCTTATCACGACGATAAACAAAGCGCCCGAGATCCTTAAGCCGCCCGGCGGGCAACACAATACCCGTCTCCTCGACGAGCTCGCGCAACGCCGCCTCGCGCGGGCTCTCGCCGGGATCGGCGGCGCCCTTGGGCACGTCCCAGTGCGTGGTTTCGGTCGCGTGGCACAGCAGCACGTCGCCCTGCCCGTTCAGGATGACGACGCCGCACGATACGGTGCGGGCGCTCATCGACACCGTTCCCCGTTCATCACTGCTTCTTGAGTTTCCACTTGCCGTCGCTCCCCTTGCAGGCGACCGGCATCCAGGTCTGCGTCTGCCCTTTCGCTTGCGCGACGAGCGTGACCTTGCGGCACTTGAGCCCGCCGGAATCGAAGGTTTCCTGCGGCGTCACGGTGCCGTTGATCGGAACCGTATTGCCCGTGCCCTTGTTGTCCCAGTCGAGCGATTCACCGTCCTTCTTGGTATTGAGCGCGATCTGCGCGGCGTCGTTGAGCGCCTGCAGGTCGCGCTGCTTCATGTAGGTGATCGGCGTGTTGTTCAGGAATCCGAGATTCGCGGCCGACGCGGCCGTGCTCGCGGCAACGAGCGCAGCCGCTGCGAGAGTCTGGAAAGAAGCGCGAGCGAGCGTTCGATGTGTGATCGGCATTGAAGTGTCCTCTTTGCGGATGAGCATGCCGTCTGCAAATGCGGCCAGAGCGGCAACGGCGATTCATCAACTCGGCCCGTGTGGGCAGTCGCAAGGAGAATAGCATGACGCGGCGCGCTCGGCGCCCACGCCGCATGGGCGTGCGCTAGTTGGAAGCGGACTTCATTTCGTTGATGCCGATGCCCTTCTGCGAGTTCTTGTCCTTCGCGGGATCGTAGCCGTCGGTGAGCGTGTCGAGGAACGCGACGACGGCCCTGATCTCGGCTTCGTCGAGCGCGGGCTTGTCGCCTTTCTTGCGATCGAACGGCGCCTCGGTGTTGATGTTCTCCCAGTAGCGCTTCGGCAAATCGTCGAACTTCTGGACGACGCCCTTCTTCGACACCGGATAGAACTTCTCCGGGTTCGTGTCGCGCTCGACGTAGAAGCGCACCACGTCTTCGAGGTTGTGATAGATGCCGTTGTGAAAGAACGTCTTGCGCAGCGCGACATTGCGCAGCGTGGGCGTGCGGAAGATGCCGCAATACTCGTCCTGACCCGTCAGATCGCGGCGCTCGGGACCGCACGCGCCGAGATCGTGGAAATTCGGGTTCCTGTTGACCGGCAGCGCACGATTGCGCGGCACGCCGATCGCGATCAGGCCGAAGTCGCTGAACTGCGGCGGCGAACCATCCTTCGCGCGCTGGCTGATGTGGCACGACGCGCAGTTGCCCTTGTTCTCGTCGTTGAAGAGCTGGAGGCCGTGCATCTCGGCGTCGTTGAGCTTCGCGCGGCCGGCGAGGAACGCGTCGTACTTGCTCGTGTACGGATAGAACTTCTCGGGCGTCTGCTCGAACGCTTCGAGCGATTGCAGCACCGCGGCGAACACCTTGTCGTCGCTGTCGAACACATTGGCGCCGAACGCCTTGCGGAAGTCGTCGGCATAGGGCGATGCCTTCACCGCGGCCGTCACCCTGGCGGGCGTGCTGCCCATTTCGAACGACGACAAGAGCGGAATGCGCGCCTGGTCCGAGCCATGATCGACGCGGCCGTCCCATGTGAGGCCGCCGGTCGGGCCGGCATCGACGCTCTCGTCGCCTTCGTCGTCGGAATCGTGGAAATGGCGCGTGAACGCCGGCACCGACTGCAGGTACTTGAGCGACGGCACCGCGCGGAATCCCGGCCGATGCATGTCGTTGCCGCCCAGTTGCACGGATAGCGCGTTCGGCGGCCCGAACGCATGGCTCGGGCTATGGCACGACGCGCATGCGAGCTTGCCCGACCCGGACAGCGACGGATCGAAGAACAGTTTCTCGCCGAGCGACGTCATCTGCTTCACATGCGCGAACACCTCCGCGCGCGACTGGCCATGCGGCGCCGGGTTGGCCGCGATGCTCGTCGCGGCCTGCGTCTGCCCGCTCGCGCCCTGGTCCGCCGCATGGGAATCGCAGCCGCTCATCGCCACCGATAACGCGACGAACGCGAGACCAACAAAGACGGACGGCAAACGCATCGAAGACATGGACGTGAGGATCGGAATTGAAAGATGCCGAAGCGTATGTCGTGCGCGTGTCTTTCATGTGACAAGCCGCGAGGCTGCCATTCCCGGTGCGCCGGGCGAAATTTATTAAGCGAACATTACGCAAACGAAAGCCTTATTACATGGCGGCGTCAATTTGCATTGCGACACTGCGCTCGCCGGCGGGTAAAGGCTTTCCGACGACGACGCCCGCGCCACGCGCCGGTCCCCAACACAAGAGAGAATCTCAATGAACAAGAAACTCGTTTGCGCGGTGCCGCTCGCGGCGGCGCTCGCATTCGGCCTCTACGCATGCGGCGGCGACGATCATCAGACCAGCGATATTTCTTCGGTGAAGAACGTCGTCGTGATTTACGCGGAAAACCGCAGCTTCGACAATCTGTACGGGCACTTCCCCGGCGCGAACGGTCTGCAGAACGTGACTGCGGCGAACTCGCAGCAGCTCGATCGCGACGGCAGCGTGCTCGCGACGTTGCCGAAGATCTGGACCGGCCTGACGGCGAAGGGCGTGACGCCCGCGATTTCCGAAGCGATGACGGCGAACCTGCCGAACACGCCGTTCGCAATCGACGATCCCAACGGCTTCAACACGCAGCTCAACGTCACGACGCGCGATCTGTATCACCGCTTCTACGAGAACCAGATGCAGATCGACGGCGGCAAGAACGACAAGTTCGCCGCATGGGGCGACTCGGGCGGTCTCGTGATGGGTCACTACGACACGCCGCCGGACAAGCTGCCGCTCTACAAGATCGCGCAGCAATACACGCTCGCGGACAACTTCTTCATGAGCGCGTTCGGCGGCTCGTTCCTGAACCACCAGTGGCTCATCTGCGCATGTACGCCGGTCTATCCGAACGCGGACACGAGCGTCGCCAAGGGATCGATTTCCGCGGTGAATCCGGATGGCGTGTCGCTCAAGACGAAGACGAATCCTCCGCCCTCCGCGATGACCGGCTCGGCCGACGCGCAGTTCGTGAACTCAGGCACGCTCACGCCCGACTTCTATGCGGTGAACACGATGCAGCCGCCGTATCAGCCGAGCGGCAACAAGCCGGTCACCGGCGGCGATGCGAACCTCGCGGACCCGACCCAGCCGACGACCCTGCCCCCGCAAACGCAGCAGCACATCGGCGATCTGCTGAACACGGCCGGCGTGAGCTGGGCATGGTACGGCGGCTCGTGGGCGGCGGCGCTGGCGGACCGTTCGGTCATCAACGGCGCGGTCAATGTGGTGCCTGATTTCCAGACGCACCATCAGCCGTTCAACTACTTCGCCGATCTCGCACCGGGCACGGCGGCGCGCGCGCAGCATCTGCTCGACGGCGGCACGAACGGTTCGGAGTTCATCAAGGCGATCGATGCGGGCACGCTGCCGCAAGTCGCGTTCTACAAGCCACAGGGCAACCTGAACGAGCACGCCGGTTATACGGACGTCGCGCAGGGCGACCAGCACATCGCCGATCTGATCTCCCATCTGCAGAAGAGTCCGCAGTGGAAGAACATGGTCGTCGTCGTGACCTACGACGAAAACGGCGGCTTCTGGGATCACGTCGCGCCGCCGAAGGGCGACCGCTGGGGTCCGGGCACGCGTATTCCGGCGCTCATCATCTCGCCGTACGCGAAGAAGGGCTTCGTCGATCACACGCAATACGACACGACGTCGATCCTGCGCTTCATCACCAAGCGCTACAGCCTGCCGGAATTGCCGGGCCTGAAATCGCGCGACGACGCACTCGTCGCCAACGGCGGCAAGGCGATGGGCGATCTGACCAACGCGCTCGACTTCTCGCAATAAGCGATATCTGCCGGCGCTGTAACGAGACGGGCCGCGGCTTTTACGCCGCGGCCCGTTTTTTTTGCGCCGATGCTCACGCGCCCGCGAAGAGCGACGCCAGATCGTTGGTGCGCACGCCGCTCGCCTGCGCCAGCACGCGCGCTTCCAGTTCGTCGATATGCGTGCGCATCGCGGTGAGCGCGGCAGCGAGATCGCCGTCCTCTAGGGCATCGACGAGTCGTCCGTGCTCGTCCGACGAACAGTTCGACAACTTCGACGGATCGAACAGCGCCTTGTAGAGTTCGGTCTTCGCGACCAGCTTCGCGAGAAACGCCTGCACGTCCGGTGCGCCCGCCAGCTCCGCGAGCAGCAGATGGAAGTGGCCCGCGAGCCGCACGCACTCCTCCACGCTCCCCGCCTTCACCGCGTGCTGCTCGGCCTTGACGTGGGCGCGCAGCGCGCGTTTCGCCGGCGTGCCCAGCGTGCCGCACAGTACCGCGACGATGCCCGCCTCCACGACCTGCCGCGCGCGATACACCTCGCGGATATCGGCGGGCGTCGGCGACGGCACGAACGCGCCGCGATTCGCTTCCAGCGTGAGCTTGCCTTCGGCGCCGAGCCTCGCCAGCACCTTTCGGATCGTGCCGCGCGTGCAGTCGAACGCGGCGGCCAGCTCGCGCTCGACGAGCTGCGCGCCGGGCGCGAGCTTGCCGTGCAAAAGCGCGGAAGTGATCGCCGCGTACACGCGTTCGTCGGGCGGCGTCGCGGCCGCGGCTTCGTTGGTTGATGTGTCCTTGCGTGATGCCATGATGCCTGGTCGTGCTTGCGTTGAATCGCATTGTATCGAGTGCACACGCGCTGGCGTGAATTCGGTCTATCAGGTTCAGCGTATTTTTGGTTGACCAAATACTGATAAAATGGTCAACCAAATCGCATGAATCACCGGAGGATTCCATCACATGAAACCATCGACCTGGATCGTCGGCGCACGATCGTTCGGGTTCGCGCGATGAACCTGCGTGCATCGAACCTTGCGTGGCTCGCGGTGATCGTCGCGATCGGCCTGAACCTTCGGCCGCTGCTCACGTCGATCAGCCCGCTGATGGGCGTGATTCTGCACGCGACGGGATTGTCGTTTCGCGGCGCGTCGATGCTGACCGGCCTGCCTGTCGTCGCGATGGGCGTGTGCGCGTTCGGCGCGAGCGCGCTTGCACGCTCCGTCGGCCAGGCGCGCGGCGTGGCGATCGGGCTTATCGCGATCGTCGCCGCCTGCGCGGGACGTTTCTTCGCCGGGAACGCGGCTGCACTCATCGCGAGCGCGGCGATCGCAGGCACGGGCGTCGCGGTCATTCAGGCGCTCCTGCCCGGCGTCATGAAGACACGCTTCGCCGCGCGCCTGCCCTTCGCGATGGGCCTCTACTCCGCATCGATCATGGCGGGCGGCGGACTCGGCGCGAGCATCACGCCGGCGGTCGCATCGCGCGTGTCGTGGCAGGCGGGGCTCGCGTTCTGGGCGTTGCCCGCGCTGATCGCGCTGGCGGTGTGGATGCTCCTGATGCGCGCGGACGCGTTGCCTCGCGCTTCATCGGCAGGTTCCGCGAAGCCCGCGCCGTCGCTCTTTCTCAATCGCCGGGCGTGGACGCTCGGGATCTTCTTCGGGCTCGTCAATGGCGGCTATACGAGCCTCGTCGCGTGGATGCCCGCGTACTACCAGCAACTCGGCCGCGGCGTGACCGAGAGCGGCGCGCTGCTTGCGATGCTCACGGTATTCCAGGCATCGTCGGCATTGCTGCTGCCGATGGCGGCCGCTCGCTTCGGGCGCGGCCGGGATCGTCGGCCGTGGATCGCGCTCGGTCTCGTCGCGCAACTGGCGGGCTTCGGCCTGCTGCTCGCCGCGCCGCTTTCGGCGCCGCTCGTGGTCGTGGCGTTGCTCGGCGGCGGGCTCGGCGGCGTGTTCGCACTGTCGCTCGTGCTGACGCTCGATCACGCCGACGACCCCGCACTGGCCGCGCGGCTCGTCGCGTTCGTGCAGGGCGTGGGCTTCGTCATCGCGGCGATCGCGCCGGTCGTCGCGGGTGTCGTGCGCGATGTGAGCGGCGGCTTCTCGATGTCGTGGATGATGCTGGCCGCGAGCCTCGTCGCGATGATCGCGCTGAATGTCGTGTTCGGCCCGCGCAGCTATGCTCGCGCGATGCGGCAGCAAGACGGCGCGCTCAACGCACCGCGTGACATGCGAAGAACTCGTCGAGCAGATCGGTCATCTGCCACACTGGACACGGGCGGCGGCAATGCCCGTCGTAGCCCGCTTCCCTGAGATGCGCGATCGGCTCTTCCGGCAGAAAGCCGCTCATCGCGATGATGAGGCGATTCGCGTCGTCGTCGAGTTCGCGTAGCGCGCGGACCAGCGCGTAATTGCCGCAGCCACCGACGCGCGTATCGAGAAAAAGCACATGTGGACGCCATTCCCCGACGATCTGCCTGAGCGAGGACGCGTCCACCGCGAGTTGCGCGGGAAAGCCCTTCAGTTCGAACAAGGACGCGAGCGATGCACCGAGCACGCGCTCCGGCAACGCGAGCAGCACGCGCCGCGACTCCGGTTGCAGGCGCGACTGCTTGCGGTTCCATAGCGAGCATTGCGCAAGGCTGGATTCGTATGCTCGTTTGTTCAAGTCATTCCTCTGGCGTCGATCAGGCCTGTCGCTGTCACCGTTATGGCGCATCGCGCGCCACGATGACGCATCGGCGCACCGTGGATGGGCGGAACACTCGCTTGTACGAGATGGTTAATTTTTCCGATGCGTTGCGGGGCGCGGGATCGCGGGGATCGGGCGCGCGCACGCAACTCAGGAATGGGCAGGAAGCGGGCCAGGAATGCGGTATGTGCCGAATCGATTAGGCATGCTGACGTTGTCGGCTGCCTGCACGGACGCCACAAAAGCAAAAAGCCCAGTCGCAAAGACTGGGCTCGACGCAGGCCATTTGGCCCGCCCTACACGACTCGAACGTGTGACCTACGGCTTAGAAGGCCGTTGCTCTATCCAGCTGAGCTAAGGGCGGAGAACCGGAGCGCGCGGCAAGGGCAGAAAGCCGCCGCGCGAATCAGAAGAGATCGCGATTTTACCTCATTCGCCGCCCCGCTTGGCCCGAGTTCATCACACCGGCTGCGGATGCATCATGAACCAGCCGAAGAAGAAGATCCCAGCGATCACGCAATACACGCCGAACGACGCGAGCTTGCCGTGGCCTTCGAAGTAGCGCATCAGGAAGCGCACGCTGAGATACGCCGCAATGCCCGTCAGCACGCCGCCCAGCAGCGAGTCGGCCAGTTGCCCCGGCGCGTGGAAGAGCTTCGGCAATTCGAGCACGCCCGCCGCGAAGATGATCGGCGTGCCGAGCAGGAACGAGAATTCCGCCGCCGCCTCGGCCGTGAGTCCCGCGCCCACGCCCGCGATCATCGTCAGACCGCTGCGCGAAAAACCTGGGATCAGCGCGCCGATCTGCGCCAGACCGACCAGAAACGCCTGCCTGAATGTGAGCTTCTCGGGCGCCCGCATCGCGCGGCTTTTCTGCAGACGGTCGCCCAGCCACAGGAGCACGCCATTGACGATCAGCGCCGCCGCGACGATCCGCAAATCGTGAAAAATGACTTCGAGCCGTTTTTCGAGCACCAGCCCGACGATACCCGTCGGAATCGTGCCGATGATGAGCGCCCACATCATGTGGCCGTCGTCGTTCTTGCGGCCGCCGAGCGACGCGAAGAAGCCGCGAATCAGCGCGATCCAGCGCACGCGGAAATACCAGAGCAGCGCGACGGCCGTGCCCAGGTGCAACGCGACGAGAAACGGCAGCAATTGCGGCGCATGCTTGTCGATATGCATGCCGATCAGGCCGGGAACGAGCAAGGTGTGGCCCAGACTGCTGACCGGAAAGAGTTCGGTCACGCCCTGGAGCACGCTCAGGAATACGAGAAACCACAGAGTCACGCGTCGGTCCTTTTTTGAGGAGGAAGAAGGACGCGCCGTGCAGTTCCATCCCTCGCATCACGCGAAGCCGAACGAGGCGAAAGGGAAATTGGAACAGGAAGGAAAAGTCGATACGGCGCGCAAACGGGACCGATTATGCCGCTGGTGAAAACCCGCGCCAAGCGCAAACCGCACACAAAATGCGTCGACAGTCAATCGTTGGGGAAACGAAGAACAATCGCAAACAGAATACAGGCAATACGAAAGAAAGCGCGCGGCGTGGCGAGCCGCGATTCCGCCGTCAGATCGTCAGCTTGTAGAGGAAGATTGCCGTGCTCGCGCCGAAGAGGGCGAACATCGCGACGCCCATTGCCATCGCCAGATCCATGACTGCTCCTTGTCCGTCTGATTCCCAACACACGGAGCATATAACAACATATCGAATGAGGCTTGGTCAGTCGCAATTTCCCGCAAAGGGTTTTTCCGGACGGAATTCCGAGGCAGAATCTTTGGGGTCGAGCCGCGCCGATCGCCGTGCGCGGCGCCTCGCCCATCCAACGGAGCGCCTGCCATCATGTCACCGGAAACTGACGTCATCGAAATCGAGCGCGACGGCGCCGCCATCCTGCTCGCGCCGCACGCGGGCGGACGGCTCATGACCTGGCGCGTCGGCGGCGAGCCGGTCGTGCACTGGCCCGACGCACCCGACTGGTCCAATCCGGCCAAGATCCGCGGCGGCAATCCGCTGCTCTTTCCGTTTCTCGGGCGTCATTTCGTCGATGGTGAAATCGGCAAATGGCGCGATCCGGAAGGCGTCGTGCATGCGCTGCCGACCCACGGCTTCGCGCGCAACCTGCCCTTCTCCTGCACGCGCGACGCCGACGGCCACGGTCTGCGCATGACGCTCGTCGACAGCGACGCGACCCGCGACGGCTATCCGTTCGCGTTTCGCTTCGAGGCGGCGTATCGCATCGTCGACGGCAATACGCTCGAGGTCGAGCTCACGACGTCGAATCCGGGCGAGGTCGCGCTGCCGTACTACACCGGGCATCACTTCTACTTTCATCTGCCGCACGGCCAGCGCGTCGAAAGCAGCGTCGAGCTGCCGCACACCGAGCGACGCCGGCAACTCGCGGACGGCTCGATCAGCGAAGCCGAGCCGGGCCTGCCGCGCTATTCGCTCGCCGATCCGGGCATCGTCGATACGTTTCACTGCCTCACGCGGCAATCCGACGAACCGATGCTGGTCAAGCTCCCCGGATTGAAGCGCACGATCGGCTTCGAACTGCAGCAGCCGGACTCGGTGCCGTGGTACGCGGTGACGACCTGGACCGAATCGGACACGTCGGACTTCTATTGCGTCGAGCCGTGGATCGGCTTGCCGGACGCCATTCACAACGGCCGCGGCCTGCGCTGGCTCGCGCCGGGCAAGACCGAAACGGCATCGCTCAGGCTCGTCGTCACGCGCGACGAGTGAGACGAAAAACGCCGGCATGAGGCGTCTTTCTGTTCGGGGAAACCCGAGACGGTAAAATCCTGCCTTTCGGTTCGCCGCGCGACAGTGCCACGCACTTCTCGCGGCGGTGCTTTACGAGGTCAGGTTTGCAAAAAAGAATTCGACGGCTCGTCTGCGCATCGCTCATCGCAGTGTTGGCCGCTTGCGGAACGGGACCGGTGGCGCCGGGCTTTTATCGCGTCGAGCGCGGCGACACAGTGTCCAAGATCGCGCGTGAGAATCGCACGTCGGTGGCGAACCTCAAGCGCTGGAACGGGCTCACGAATCCCGACGCCATCGAGGTCGGACAGGTGCTGCGCATCGCGCCGCCGGCGGGCAGCGCGGCTGTGGCGGAGTCATCGGCTGCGGGAACGGCCGGCAGCGCGCAAGCGTCGTCGCAGGCAAAGGCGGGACCGGGCGTGACGCTCGTGTGGCCGGCGCAGGGCAACATCATTCGCGGCTTCGACGGCAAGAACTCGAAGGGCATCGATATCGCCAATGCGGCGGGCACGCCCGTCATCGCCGCCGCGACCGGCAACGTCGTCTACGCGGGCAATGGGCTGCGCGGCTACGGCAACATGCTGATCATCAAGCACGACGATGAATATCTGACCGCCTACGCCCACAATCGGGTGCTGCTGGTGAAGGAAGGCCAGACAGTACAGCAGGGCCAGCAAATCGCCGAAATGGGCGATACCGACAGCGATCGCACGATGCTGCATTTCGAAGTGCGCTACATGGGCCGCTCGACGGATCCCGCGCGCTATCTACCGCCGCGCTGAAGGCCCGGCGGACGTTACGAGGAAGATTGATGAGATTGACGATGAGGATGCACACGGCCGCGCTCGGCGCGGCTCTGGCTTTGACCGGCGCACTCGCAGGATGCGCGCAGACGGCGACGATGACCTATCTGCCTTCGGGCGACACCGGCTTCGCGATCAACTGCAGCGGCGGCGATGCGAGCACGACCTGGGCGGCCTGCTACAAGCAGGCGGGCGAAATGTGCGGGGCGTACGGCTACGACGTGGTGTCGAAGGATGCCGACAACGGCGCGACCGCGGGCGGGTCTGTCGGCGGGATTTTCGGCGCGAACATCAAGAACCGCTCGATGGTCATTCGCTGCAAGCAGTGACGCCTGCGCCGTCAGGTGTCGAACGTTTCGTCTTTCGGCTTGTTCGAGCCTGGCGTGCGCCAATGCCCGGATAACGGATCGATATGCGCCGCGAACGCAACGAGCGATCCAACGGCGAGCGGCGCGACGGCGGCGAAGACCCAGAGCAGATCCATGACAGATACACTTCGAAACACACTGCTCGAATCATACTTGCCAGGCATATATTCCGCTTGAGCGAATCCTCCGAATCGTGCGGCAGGTAGCGTTTCCCGGATTCGAATTGTGCGCGAGCATACGTTGATCCGTGCAACGGCCTGGATCCCCGCTTGCATCCCCGCTTGCATCCCCGCTTGCATCCCGTTACGCGCCGAAACAAGCGCATACAGTCACGAGCCGGCGATATTCCTACACTGGCGACAGCCCGCGCACGATATCAGCGCGAACAGTCGACGCGGGTCAGAAGCCCCGATGTGCCCGCATCGGGGCTTCGCCTTTTGTGACGGTTACTGAGGCTTGGCGGGATCGGGGACCATCGACGGCGGGGTCATGTCCGTCGGCACGCCCTTGTAGTCGGGCGGATCTTGCGGCTCGTGTTTCTGATGAGCGGAGTCGGCGCAGGCAGCGAAGCCTATCGCGATGAATACGGCGCAGACGATGCTGAAAACGATACGCGGCATGAGACTCCCGGATGAGCGTCGAAAAGACAAAGGGGTTACAAGCCGTAACTTGTAACCCCTTCGTGTATCGTGGTCGGAGCGAAAGGATTCGAACCTTCGACCCTCTGATCCCAAATCAGATGCGCTACCAGGCTGCGCTACGCTCCGACGAGCCGCAGATTGTAACGCGGCCCGCGAGCATCCGCAATGCCAAACGCGGGCACGCATCTTTCTGGTTCATCCGAAAGCGAACCTCATCACCCGGAGACGATCAATGAACCTCATCCTCTGGCGTCACGCCGAAGCGGAAGATCAGGCGTCGAGCGATCTCGCGCGCCAGCTCACGCCGCGCGGACGCAAACAGGCGCAAGGCATCGCGAAGTGGCTGAAGTCGCGCGTCGGCGACGAAGCCGTGTTGCTCGCCAGTCCCGCGACGCGCACGATCCAGACCGCGGAAGCCTTCGGCGACCGCTATCGCGTGATCGACGCGCTCGCGCCGGGCAACGGCGCGCAGGCCGTGCTCGATGCGGCGGGCTGGCCGGAAGGCGTCGCGGAGACAGTCGTCGTGATCGGGCATCAGCCGACGCTCGGCCGTGTCGCCGCGCTTCTCATGACCGGCCACGAAACGGAATGGTCGATCAAGAAAGCGGGCATCTGGTGGTTTCAGGGACGCACGCGCGGCGGCGACGGCCACGTCGTGCTGCGCGCGGTGGTCAATCCCGATCTGCTCTGAGCGCGGCAGCGACGGCGCAAGCTCGCATTCATGCGCGTGTCGTTTCATCGAAACGTCATTGCGATGCCATGCGAGCGTCACCGTGCATTACTACATTGGCGAGGACTTGAAGCCACAGCAACGTCCTGTCGAGGAATGCCAATGCAAGATTTGCCGACGCCTTTCCTGCAACTCGGAGCGTCATCGCTCTCGCTCGATTCGCGCCGTCACCTTCCGCGCACGTCGGAAACCGTCACGGGCCGCGAGCGCCTGCAAGTCACGTGGGCGCGTGACGAAGACGCGCTGCGCGACGCGCAACGCCTGCGCTACCGCGTGTTTTCCGAAGAAATGGGTGCACGTCTGTCCGGCCCCGCGGGCCTCGACGTCGATGCCTTCGACGCCTATTGCGATCACCTGCTCGTGCGCGATCTCGACACGCTGCAAGTGGTCGGCACGTATCGCGTGCTGCCGCCGCATCAGGCCGCGCGCATCGGCCGTCTTTATGCCGAAAGCGAATTCGACGTGTCGCGCCTGACGCACCTGCGGCCGAAGCTCGTCGAAGTGGGCCGGTCGTGCGTGCATCCGGACTTTCGCAATGGCGCGGTGATCATGTCGCTGTGGGGCGGCCTCGCCGCGTACATGATGCAGAACGGCTATGAAACGATGCTCGGCTGCGCGAGCGTCGGCATGATCGACGGCGGGCACTACGCCGCGAATCTCTACACTTCGCTGCCGCCCGACGCGCTCACCGCGCCCGAATATCGCGCGTTCCCGCACACGCCGCTGCCCGTCGAGGAACTGCGCACGGGCGCCAGCGTGAGCCCGCCGCCGCTCGTGAAAGGCTATCTGCGCCTGGGCGCGAAAATCTGCGGCGCGCCGGCCTGGGATCCGGATTTCAACACGGCCGACTTCCTCACCCTCTTCCGTCTGTCCGAGATCAACGCGCGTTACGCACGGCATTTCATCGGCGACATGCAGGGACGCTGAGGCCCCGATACAAAAAAGGCCCCGCTCGACGGGGCCTTTTCATGCGGCATCAGTCGCCCGTGTACACCACGCGATACGGCCGGCCGATCTTCTCCCATTCCATCGCTTCCTGAACGAGGCTGTAATCGGTGAGCGGATTGTTCGTCACCCATTCGCTCGGCAGATGCACGTCGAAACCGCCGCCCGCTTTTTTCACCTCGATGCCGGGCAGCCCGACATCCGCGCGGCGGCGCGACAACAGCGCCGCGAGCCGCAGACAGAAGAGCAGCGTCCACTCGACGTCGCGCGCCTGTGCGAGCTTGCCGAGCTTGCCCGCATGGCCGAGCACGAGCGCGGCGAGGCGCGCCTGATCGGTGCGCGAGAAGCCGGGCATGTCGGCGTTGCTCGTGATATACGCGGAATGCTTGTGATAGGCGCTATGCGCGATCGACAGGCCGATCTCATGCAGCGACGCCGCCCACGCGAGGAACATGCGGTTTTCCTCGCGCACGTCTTCGTCGGGTTCGCCGAGCTGATCATAAAAACTGATCGCCAGTTCGCCGATGCGTTCGGCCTGCGCGGCATCGACGCCGTAACGGCGCTTGAAGCCTTCGACCGTCACCGTGCGCATGTCCTGATGCTGCGAACGCCCGAGCAGGTCGTACAACACGCCGAGACGCAGCGCGGCGTCGGTCGTATCGGCGTATTCGATGCCCAGTTCCTCGAACACGCCCAGCATGATCGAGAGGCCGCCCGCCAGCACCGGTATGCGATCGGGCTTCAACGCGATGAGCTTCAGCCGGTTCACGTTCTCGGCCTTGATGAGCGCGCGTTTCAGCTTCTCCAGCCCGCCGCGCGAGATGCCGTGTGTGATGCCTTCGTCGTTGAAGCCGTTCGCCTCGATCAGTTCCGCGAGCGCGCGCGCCGTGCCCGACGAGCCGATCGCCTGATCCCAGCCGGTGCCCTTGTATTCGCTCGAAATGATCTGGATTTCGCGCTTGGCGGCGAGTTCGGCCTGACGCATCGTGTATTCGTCGACGTTGCCCGCCGGGAAGAACTGGCGGCTATGGCTCACGCAGCCGATATACAGGCTTTCCATGTGAATCGGCGTGTAATGCGAGCCGATGATGAACTCCGTCGAGCCGCCGCCGATATCGACCACGAGCCGTTTGCCCGCGCTTGCCGGCACCGAATGCGCCGCGCCCGCGTAGATGAGGCGCGCTTCCTCGCGCCCCGCGATCACTTCGATCGAAAAACCGAGCGCGGCTTCCGCTTCGACGAGAAAGTCGTGTGCGTTCTTCGCGACGCGCAGCGTGTTGGTGGCGACGGCGCGCACCTGATCGGGATGAAAGTCGCGCAGACGTTCGCCGAAACGCTTCAGCGCATCCCAGCCGCGCACCTGCGATGCGCGGTCGAGCATCTTGTCCTTCGACAGGCCGCCGCCGAGCCGCACGGGTTCGCGCAGCGCGTCGACCTGATAGATCTGGCTGCCGGCGGGCGTTTCCTCGACCCGTCCGACGATCAACCGGAAACTGTTCGATCCGAGGTCGACGGCGGCAAGTAGATGGGGATGTGTGACCATCGGAGTTCCAGATTCGTGAAGTGGGAAAGGCACTGTCACAGCGGCGCTGTTGCAGCGCACGAATTCTATTCTATGCCGACGCGGCCCGCGGCCCTTGCCAACTCGTTCGAAACCGCGTCTTTGCCGGAATCGCGCTTTTGCGCTAGCGACGCTATCCGCATTGTGAGTAGAATTTGTGAAATTCGTTCTGTCTTAAAAAAGACATCATACTGTGAGAGCATCCGAGAGTTCCTTTGCCCATCTGATCGAGACACCTTCCCTCCCTCCGATGTCCATACGCTATCCGCTATTCAACCGCGAACTGGGCATACTAGGTTTCAACGAGCGCGTCCTCGCGCAAGCCGCCGACACGACGGTTCCCTTGTTGGAACGCCTGCGTTTCATCTGCATCACCAGCAGCAACCTCGACGAATTCTTCGAAGTCCGGATGGCGGGTCTGCAAGAGCAGATGCGCGACAATCCCGGCTCGCTCTCGCCGGACGGCATGTCGCTGCAGCACGTCTACGATCTCGTCTCGGAGCGCGCGCAACGTCTCGTGCGCCAGCAATACTCGATGCTGCACGACATCGTGCTGCCTGCGCTCGAAATGGAAGGCATCTACTTCCACGGCGCGGAAGACTGGACCGAGCAGCAGAACGCGTGGGCGCGCGAATATTTTCACAACGAACTGCTGCCGGTGCTGACGCCGATCGGACTCGACCCCGCGCATCCGTTTCCGCGCGTGTTGAACAAGAGCCTGAACTTCGTCGTCGAACTGGAAGGCACCGACGCCTTCGGCCGCCAGGCGATGATGGGCATCGTCCAGGCGCCGCGCGCGCTGCCGCGACTCGTGCGCATGCCCGAAGCGCTGTCGGGTTATCCGCATGGTTTCGTGCTGCTGAGTTCGTTCATGCAGCACTTCGTGAACGAGCTGTTCCCGCATCTCGTCGTGCGCAGTTGCAATCAGTTTCGCATCACGCGTAACAGTGAGCTATTCGTCGACGAGGACGAAATCACCAATCTGCGCGTCGCGCTGCAGGGCGAATTGCCGGCACGTCATCTGGGCAACGCGGTGCGTCTGGAAGTATCGGCGGAAACGCCTCCGCATCTCGTGCGGCGTCTCCTCGATGAAGGCCAGTTGAGCGAACGCGATCTGTATCGCGTGAACGGGCCGGTCAATCTCGTGCGGCTCATGCAGTTGCCCGAGATGGTCGACCGCCCGGACCTCAAGTTCGTGCCGCATATTCCGTCTGTGCCGAAGGCGATCGCGAACACGTCGAATCTCTTCGATGCGATCGATCAGGGCGATATCCTGCTGCATCATCCGTACGAGAGCTTTCAGCCGGTGCTGGAGTTGCTGCTTCAGGCGGCGAAGGACCCGCAGGTCGTCGCGATCAAGCAGACGATCTATCGCACGGGCACCGATTCGCCGCTGATGGACGCGCTCATGCAAGCCGCGCGCAACGGCAAGGAAGTGACCGTGGTCGTGGAGCTGCTCGCGCGTTTCGACGAAGAGACGAACATCAACTGGGCGTCGCAGCTCGAAGCGGTGGGCGCGCATGTCGTGTATGGCGTGGTCGGCCACAAGTGCCACGCGAAGATGATGCTGATCGTGCGGCGCGTGTCGCAAGGCGGCAAGCTCGTGCTGAAGCGTTACGCGCATCTGGGCACGGGCAACTATCATCCGCGCACGGCGCGTCTTTATACCGACTTCGGCCTGATGACTTCGGATCAGGAAATGTGCGAGGACGTGCATCACGTCTTTCAGCAACTGACCGGCATCGGCGGGGAGATTGCGCTGCATCAGCTATGGCAATCGCCGTTCACGTTGCACGCGAAGCTCATCGATGCGATTCGCGCCGAGGCCGAACATGCGCGCGCGGGACGGCGTGCGCGCATCGTCGCGAAGATGAATGCGTTGCTGGAGCCTACGGTCATCGCTGCGCTTTACGAGGCGTCGCATGCGGGGGTGAAGATCGATCTGATCGTGCGCGGGGTGTGCTCGCTCAAGCCGGGCGTTGAGGATCTGTCGGAGAACATCACGGTCCGGTCGATCGTCGGGCGCTTTCTCGAGCATCATCGCATCTTCTATTTTTATGCGAACGGCAAGGAAGATGTGTTTCTTTCCAGCGCGGACTGGATGGATCGAAACTTTTTCCGTCGTGTGGAGGTGGCGTTTCCGATTCGCGATCGGCGGTTGAAGCGGCGAGTTATTGCCGAGGGCTTGTCGGTTTGTCTCGGCGATAACCAATCGGCCTGGGTCATGCAGAGCGATGGGCATTATCGGAAGCGGCGGCCGGGGAAGTCTATTCGCAATGCGCAGTTGGGGTTGCTGGCGAAGTTTTGTTCTTGATGGTTTTTGTTGTTTTGTTGTTGTCGCCGGATCCCGTTAGCGTGTCGGTTTATTAGCACTGCCCCTCCCCGGGGCGGGGCAGTGCTAATAGACCACCGCGAATACGGGATCCGGCAACAACAACCCCCAAAAAACCTTACGCAGCCAGCGACTTCCTCGAAGCCGTCCGCGACCCCGGAAACCGCACGATAAACATACTCCCCTTCCCCACTTCGCTCTTCACATCGAGCTCGGCATTGTGCCGCTGCAACACATGCTTGACGATGGCAAGCCCGAGCCCCGTGCCCCCCGTATCCCGCGACCGGCTGCGATCCACGCGATAGAAACGCTCCGTCAACCGCGGAATATGCTCTGCCGGAATCCCCAGCCCGCTATCCCGCACAGTGAACACCGCGCGCTCCTTCATCCGCTGCCACGTCACTTCGATCGTCCCGCCGTCCGGCGTATACCGCACCGCGTTCGTGACGAGATTGCCGAGCGCGCTCATCACCTCAGTCTCCGCACCCGCGATCGTCAGCGCATCATCGCTATGAAACGTGATGCGATGCCGTCCGCTCGACAGATTGTTCGCATCGTCTTCGAGATGGCGCATCACGGCACGCATGTCGAGCAGTTCATCACCCGGCGGACGCATGTCGCCTTCCAGATTGGCGAGCACGAGCAGATCGCGCACGATGTTCTGCATCCGCGACGCCTGCTGTTCCATCATGTCGAGATAGCGCATGCGGTCGGCCTCATCGAGCGGCAGTTCGCGCATGGTTTCGAGGAAGCCGGAAAGCACCGTGAGCGGCGTTTTCAATTCATGCGAGACATTGGCGACGAAATCGCGCCGCATCGAATCCGTGCGTTCGAGCTCGGTGATGTCCTGCGTGAGAATCAGCTTGCGATGGTCGCCATACGGAAACACCTGCACCGACACCGTGTACTTGCGATTCACGCCCATGCCGCGCATCACGAGCATCTCTTCGTAGTGGTGCGCGTTCAGATAGCGGACGAAATCCGGATGGCGCACGAGATGCGTGATGTGCTGGCGCAAGTCGCGCTTGGCATCGAGCCCGAAGTGCTTTTCGGCGATAGCGTTGCACCACTCGATCTGATCGTGATCGTCGAGCATCGCGACACCATTCGGCGACGCCTGGATCGCCTGGATGAAGCGCGCATGCTGTTGCTCGACCTGGCGCACCTGCGCGTGCCACCGCTTCGCGAGCTTGTGCAGACGGTAATAGATTTCGCCCCAGACGCCGAGCGCGCTCGGCACTTCGCCGTAGACCGGCGCTTCGAGCAGACGCCACAGGCGCTGCATGTGATAGGTGACGAAGAAGCCCTGCACGACCAGCATGAGCACCGCGAAGGCGAGCGCGATGCGCACGCCCGCCAGTGCGCCAATCGCTGCGCTGAGCGCGGCGAGCAGCGCGAGGGACACGATCGCACGCGTCCAGATGATGTTCATGTTGTCGGTGAGTCTGAGTGACGTTGATGCGGAACGTTAAAGCGGATGACGCCAGCCGCGAACTCAGGCGCTTTTCGCAAGCCGGTATCCGCTGCCGCGCACCGTTTCGATCATAGCATCGCAGCCCGCCGGCTTGAGCGCGGCGCGCAGACGCTTGATGTGCACATCGACCGTGCGCTCTTCGACGAACACGTGATCGCCCCAGACCTGATCCAGCAACTGCGTGCGGCTGTGCACGCGCTCCGGATGCGTCATGAAGAAATGCAGCAGACGGAATTCGGTCGGGCCGAGATCGAGCTTGATGTCGTTGCCCGAATGACTCGCCGCCACGCGATGCGTCGCCGGATCGAGGCGCAGGCCGTTGATCGCGACCACGTCTTCCGTCAGCTGCGGCGCGCGGCGGCGCAGAACCGCCTTGATGCGCGCCATCAGTTCCTTCGGCGAGAAAGGCTTCGTGACGTAATCGTCCGCGCCGATCTCGAGGCCGAGCACCTTGTCCTGCTCGTCGCCGCGCGCGGTCAGCATGATGATCGGGATGTGCTTCGTGCGCTCGTTGTTGCGCAGGTCGCGCGCGAACGAGATGCCCGACTTGCCGGGCAACATCCAGTCGAGCAGCACGAGATCGGGCAGCACGTCGCTGATCAGGTTTTGCGCCTGCTCCGCGTTGTATGCGCGGATCGGGCAATGTCCCGCATGCTGAAGATTCACCGAAATCAGTTCGGAGATCGCGGGTTCGTCTTCGACGACGAGGATACTGCTGGGCATCGGCACCTCTTGACCTTTTGCTTGAGTTAAAACGATTGCGCGCCCGACGCTCAGCTGAGCGCTTCGCGCTCGAGCTGGTCGCGCGAGATATGGCGCACGTCCGTGCCCTTCACGATATAGATGATGAACTCGGCGATGTTCTTCGCGTGATCGCCGATGCGCTCCACCGCCTTTGCGATGAACAGATAGTCGAGGCCCGCGGAAATCGTGCGCGGATCTTCCATCATGTAGGTCACGAGCTTGCGCACGAAGGCGCGGAATTCATCGTCGATGGCCTTGTCGTCGCGCACGATCTGCGCGGCCGCCACCGTGTCGAGACGCGCGAACGCGTCGAGCGCGCGGCGCAGGATCGACACCGCCATCTCGCCCGACAGCTTGATCTCGGCGATGTTCACCGTGCGCCCAGCGCCGTCTTCGTTGATGCGCTTCACACGCTTCGCGATCTTCTCGGCTTCGTCGCCGGCGCGTTCGAGGTTCGTGATCGTCTTCGAGATCGCCATGAGCAGACGCAGGTCGCGCGCAGCCGGCTGACGGCGCGCGATGATGTTGCTGCAGTCCTCGTCGATCTCGACTTCCATCGTGTTCAGGCGCGCTTCGGCCGCGATCACCTGATCCGCGATGCCGATATCGAATTCGTTCAGTGCCTGCATCGCGTTGATGATCTGCGACTCGACCAGACCGCCCATTTCCAGCACCTTCGACGACACTGCGTTGAGGTCGGCGTCGAACTGGCTCGAGAGGTGTTTATCGGACATATATGCTCCTTAAGCCTTTCTGTTTGACCTGGCTGACGATCAGCCGAAGCGGCCCGTGATGTAATCTTCCGTTTCCTTGCGGGCCGGCTTGATGAAGATCTTTTCGGTATCGCCGAACTCGATCAATTCACCGAGGTACATGTAGGCAGTGTAGTCCGAACAGCGCGCCGCCTGCTGCATGTTGTGAGTGACTATGACAACCGTGTAATCGCTTTTCAGTTCGGCGATCAGCTCTTCGATACGACCCGTCGAAATCGGGTCGAGCGCGGAGCAAGGCTCGTCGAGCAAGAGCACTTCCGGGCGGATCGCAATGCCGCGCGCGATGCAAAGTCGCTGCTGCTGGCCGCCCGACAGACCGTAGCCGCTCTGTTGCAGCTTGTCCTTCACTTCGGTCCAGAGCGCCGCTTTCGTGAGCGCCCATTCGACGCGATCGTCCATCTCCGAGCGCGAGAGCTGCTCGAACATCTTCACGCCAAACGCGATGTTGTCGTAGATCGACATCGGAAACGGCGTCGGCTTCTGGAACACCATGCCCACACGCGCGCGCAGAAGCGAGATGTCTTTCGTCGTATCGAGCAGATTGGCGCCGTCCATCAGGATTTCGCCTTCGGCGCGCTGCTCCGGATAAAGCGCGTACATCTTGTTGAACGTGCGCAGAAGCGTGGACTTGCCGCAACCCGACGGACCGATGAAGGCCGTCACCTTCTTCTCCGGAATGCGCAGGTTGATGTTCTTCAGCGCGTGATACTTGTTGTAGAAGAAGTTGAGGTTCTTCACCTCGATCTTCGGCTTGATGGAATCGGCAGGCTGCGAGGCGTGCGTCGGACGCACGCTGCCCGGCACCGGGCCACGCTCGACCGGCTTTGCGTCAGCCTTCGGATTCAGGTGGTTGACACCACTTTCGACCATATTCATGGAATCACTCCGCCCTTATTTCTTCGAGAAGATCGCACGCGCCAGGATATTCAGACCCAGCACGCCGAGCGTAATCAGGAACACACCGGCCCACGCGAGCGATTGCCACTGCGGGAACGGACTCATCGCGAACTTGTAGATCGTCACCGGCAGGTTGGCCACCGGCTGATTCATGTCCCACGAGAAAAATTGGTTCGACAGCGCCGTGAAAAGCAGCGGCGCGGTTTCGCCGGCGATACGCGCGATCGCCAGCAGCACGCCGGTCACGATGCCGCCGACCGACGCCTTCAGCGTGATCGACATCACCATCTTCCACTTCGGCGTACCGAGTGCGAACGCGGCTTCACGCAATGCGTTCGGCACGAGCTTCAGCATGTTTTCGGTCGTGCGGATCACGATCGGAATCTGCAACAGCGCCAGCGCGATCACGCCGGCCCAGCCCGAGAAGCGGCCCATTTTGGCGACGACGATCGCATACACGAACAGACCGACGACGATCGAAGGCGCCGACAGCAGGATGTCGTTGATGAAGCGCGTCACGCTCGCGAGCCAGCGCTTCTGGCCATATTCCGCGAGATACACGCCCGCGAGAATGCCGAGCGGCGTGCCGACGAACGTCGCGAGCACGACGAGCAACAGGCTGCCGACGATCGCGTTGGCGAGACCGCCGCCATCGGTGTTCGGCGGAGGCGTCGACTGGGTGAAGAGATCGACCGACAATCCGCCGATGCCGAGCTTGAGCGTCGTGTAAAGAATCCAGACGAGCCAGATGAGGCCGAAGGCCATCGCGGCGAGCGAGAGCGTCAGCGCGAGCGCATTGGTGCCGCGGCGGCGGCTCTGCAGCTTCTTGCGCGTGGCCTGCACGCGATCCGGATCCTGGTTGAACGTAGCGGGACGGCTCATTATTTACGGCCCTCCCCGCGTTCCATGCGCAGAAGCATCAGCTTCGAAAGCGCGAGCACGAAGAACGTGATCACGAAGAGAATCAGACCGAGTTCCATCAGTGCCGAGGTATGCAGGCCCGGGCTCGCTTCCGCGAACTCGTTGGCGAGCGCCGAGGTGATGCTGTTGCCGGGCGAAAAGAGCGACACGTTGTCGAGCAGGTTCGTGTTGCCGATGACGAACGTGACGGCCATCGTTTCACCGAGCGCGCGGCCGAGGCCGAGCATGACGCCGCCGATCACACCGGCGCGCGTATAGGGCAGCACGATCTTCCACATCACTTCCCAGGTCGTGCAGCCGATGCCGTATGCCGATTCCTTCAGCAGCACGGGCGTGACTTCGAACACATCGCGCATCACGGACGCGATGTACGGGATGATCATGATCGCGAGAATCACGCCCGCGCACAGGATGCCGATGCCGATCGGCGCGCCCTGGAAGAACATGCCGATGACGGGCACGTCGCCGAGCAGATGGCCGAGCGGCTTCTCGAAGTATTGCGCGAAGATCGGCGCGAACACGAGCAGGCCCCACATGCCATAGACGATCGACGGAATCGCCGCGAGCAGTTCGATCGCGACGCCGAGCGGGCGGCGCAGCCAAGCGGGCGACAGCTCCGTCAAGAAAAGCGCGATGCCGAAGCTCACCGGCACCGCGATGATGAGCGCGATGATCGAGGTCGCGATGGTGCCGTAGATCGGCACGAGCGCGCCGAACGTCTCGCTGGGCGGATCCCACTCCGAGCGCCACAGGAACGAGAGGCCGAACTTCTGGATGGTCGGCATCGAGGCGACGAGCAGCGAAACGATGATGCCGCCAAGCAAAAGCAGCGTGACGACGGCCGCGAGCCGTGTCACGCCGCCGAAAATGATGTCGCCGAGACGGCTGGGCGCGCGCTGCGTATGCGCTGCCGGCACCGCCGACGTTAAGTTGATGTCCGACATGGGAGCCTTGGTTTCGCTACGTGTCAGACCGCGCGGCAGCCTTCCGGCCCGCCGCGCGGCTTTCTTTGTTACAGACCGTCCGGGCTTCAGAAGCTTAGGACAGTTTCCAGCTATGAGTACTGCGCTTACTCGGCAACCGACTTGCCCGAACCATCCTTGACCTTCGCCTTCCATTGCGACTTGATTTCGGCGACGACCGAATCAGGCAGCGAGATGTAGTCGAGATCGTTGGCAGCCTGACCGCCGTTCTTGAATGCCCAGTCGAAGAACTTCAGCGTTTCCGTGCCTTGCGCCGGCTTCTCCTGCGTCGCGTGCAGCAGCACGAAGGTCGCGCCAACGATCGGCCATGCGTTCTGGCCCGGCTCGTTCGTGAGGATCTGGTAGAACGACTTCGACCAGTCCGCACCGGCCGCCGCCGCCTTGAACGTGTCCGTCTTCGGCTCGACGATCGTGCCGGCCGAGTTCTTCATGCCGACGTAGGTCATCTTGTTCTGCTTCGCATACGCCCACTCGACGTAGCCGATCGCGCCCGGCAGACGCTGCACGAAGGCCGCGACGCCGTCGTTGCCCTTGCCGCCCGTGCCCGTCGGCCAGTTCACCGTCGAGCCTTCGCCGACCTTCGACTTCCACTCGGGGTTCACCTTCGACAGGTAGTTCGTCCAGATGAAGCTGGTGCCCGAGCCGTCAGCGCGGCGGACCACGGCGATGTCCGTATCCGGCAGCTTGGCCTTCGGGTTCAGCGCGGCGATCGCCGGGTCATTCCACTTCTTGATCTTGCCCAGGTAGATGTCGCCGAGCACCTGACCCGACAACGTCACTTCGCCAGCCTTCACGCCCGGCACGTTGATCACCGGCACGACGCCGCCAACCACCGTCGGGAACTGGAACAGGCCGTCCTTCGCGAGTTCTTCATCTTTCAGCGGAGCGTCCGAGCCCGCGAAATCCACCGTCTTCGCGATGATTTGCTTGATACCGCCCGACGAGCCGATGCCTTGGTAGTTCACCTTGCCGCCGCCGGTCTTTTGGTAGGCGTCTGCCCACTTCGTGTAGATCGGAGCTGCGAAGGTAGAACCCGCGCCGGTGATGTCGGCGGCTTGCGCGGAGATGGCGAACAGGGCGCCAATAACGCCGGCCAGCGCGGTTTGCATCAATTTCATTGAAACCTCCAGGGTTTGTGAGCGTGTGTCGTGTATGCGTGTGAGACGACACCGCGAAATATAGGAGGAGTCTGTGACAGTAATATGAATTACTGTGAAGCCAGCATGTCATTCCGCTTACGTGCTGAAAGTTTGATCACGCCCGATTTGTCAAGGCGTCGATGCAAATAAAAAAGCGGGCCGCAGCCCGCTTTTAGAAGAATGTGACGAGTTTCAGTAAACGCCTACGAAGTCGCTTCTTTCACCACTTGCGCAATCGTTTCCGCGTACCGAACCGCATCCTTCTGCGCCGATGCTTCGACCATCACGCGCAAGACCGGCTCCGTTCCCGACGCGCGAATCAAGACCCGGCCGTGCGATTGGAGGGAATGCTCGGCTTGTTCGACCGCGCGCCGGATCGCATCGCTCGTTTTCCAGTTCGCGCCCGCGTTCATGCGCACGTTGATGAGCTTTTGCGGGAACAGGCTCACGCCGTGCAGCAAATCGGCGAGCGACTTGCCGCTGCGCTGGATCGCCGCGAGCACGAGGAGCGCCGAGACGATGCCGTCGCCGGTGGAGTGACGGTCGAGCGACAGGATATGACCTGAGCCTTCTGCGCCCAGCAGCCAGCCGTTCTCGCGCAGCTTTTCGAGCACGTAGCGGTCGCCGACGGCCGCGCGGACGAACTGCACGCCGGCTTCCTTCAGCGCCACTTCGACGGCCATGTTGGTCATCAGTGTGCCGACAGCGCCTTCCACCTTGCCATCGGTCGCGATGCGGTCCTTGACCAGCACGTAGAGCAGCTCGTCGCCGTTATAGAGACGGCCGGTCGAATCGACGATCTGCAAGCGGTCCGCGTCGCCATCGAGCGCGATGCCGAGATCGGCCTTGTGCTCCAGCACGGCGCGCACGAGAGCCTCGGGTGCGGTCGCGCCGACGCCATCGTTGATGTTGAAGCCGTTCGGCGACGCCCCGATCGACACGACTTCCGCGCCGAGTTCATGGAACACGTGCGGCGCGACGTCGTACGCGGCGCCGTGTGCGCAATCGACCACGAGCTTCAGTCCGCGCAGGTCGAAGTTCGCCGGAAAGGTGCTCTTGCAGAATTCGATGTAGCGTCCGCCCGCGTCGTCGAGACGCCGCGCCTTGCCGAGGCGCTCGGACGGCGCGCATTCCATCGGCTGTTCGAGCTGGCGCTCGATTTCGAGCTCGACTTCGTCGGGCAGCTTGTTGCCGTCGGCGGAGAAGAACTTGATGCCGTTGTCGTTGTACGGATTGTGCGACGCGCTGATCACGACGCCCGCCGACAGGCGCAACGCGCGCGTCAGATATGCGACGCCCGGCGTCGGCATCGGGCCGGCCAGCATGACGTCGACGCCCGCCGCCGAGAAGCCCGACTCGAGCGCTGCTTCGAGCATATAGCCCGACACGCGCGTGTCCTTGCCGATCAGCACCGTTGGGCGATTGCCCTTCTTCTGCTGGGCGCGGTCGGCGCCCGCCAGCACCTTGCCCGCCGCGTAGCCGAGCTTGAGTACGAAATCCGGCGTGATCGGCGCGACGCCGACGCGACCGCGGATGCCGTCTGTTCCAAAGTATTGACGTGCCATTGTTGCTGACCCTCCTCGCGGCCGTAGGGCGCTTGTTATCAGACCGCGATTTTTAGTTGATGAGTTCTATCGGCGCGCGCCTGCGCCTAATTCCTGATGAATGAGGCCAGTGTCAATGATGCCCATTCCGGGCAGCATTCTTTGTGGCCTGCCAGACTTTCAGCGCATCGACGGTCTCCGCGACGTCGTGCACCCGAATGATCGCCGCGCCCCGCTCTGCCGCGCAAACCGCACCAGCGACGCTTGCCGCGAGCCGCTCGCCGGCGCCGCGTCCGGTGACCGCGCCGAGCATCGACTTGCGCGACATGCCCGCGAGCAACGGAAAATTCGCCCCGGCTGGCAGCGTGCTCGTGAGATGCGCGAGCAACGCGTAATTATGCTCGACCGTCTTCCCAAACCCGAAGCCCGGATCGAGACTGACGCGCGTAGCCGCGATGCCCGCGTGCGCGAGCGTGGCGACGCGCTCCGCGAAGAACGCCCGCACGTCGGCCACGACGTCCTCGTACACCGGATCGTGGAGCTGCATCGTGCGCGGCTCGCCGAGCATGTGCATCACGCAGAGCCCGCAATTGCTGTCCTTCACGGCGTCGAGCGCGCCTTCCCGACGCAGGCCCCAGATATCGTTGATCATGTCCGCGCCGGCTTCGAGCACGGCGCGCATCACGGCAGGCTTGTAGGTATCGACAGAAAGCGGCACTCGCATGGCGCGCAGCGCCTCGACGATCGGCACGACGCGCTCGAGTTCCTCGTCGAGCGGCACGGGCGGCGCGCCGGGACGCGTGGATTCACCACCGATATCGATCATGTCGGCGCCATCGGCAAGCATCTGCTCGGCGCGCGCGAGCGCGGCATCGCGCGAGACGAAACGACCGCCGTCCGAGAACGAATCCGGCGTAACGTTGAGAATGCCCATGACGAGCGGACGTTCGAAAGTCAGCGTGAAGCGGCCGCACTGGAGCGGCGCTGCGGGAAGCGGGGATGAGATCGTCGTGGTCAAGCGAATAGGAACGAAGCGGAGAAAAAGAAATGGGAAGCGGCTCTTGCCCGCGATGAAATTCGAAACGAACCCGCATTTTGCGGCGCGTGGTTCAGCATCTCATTAAAACCGGGGCCGTAAAGTCAAAATGGGCCGGCGTGCAATGCACACCGGCCCATGAACGGACGCAGAGAACTTAGGCCGTTGCCGGCGCGTTGCCCGGCTTGACCTCGGTGCCGCTGCTGCCACCCGGCGGCGTATCGCCGGACGGAGGCGGCAGGTTCTTCGGCGGACGCGGCGGACGATCCGCCATGATGTCGCTGATCTGGTCTGCGTCGATGGTTTCCCATTCGAGCAGTGCCTTGGTCATCGCATCGACCCTGGCGCGATTGTCTTCCAGCAGCCTGCGGGCGAGCGCGTATTGCTCGTCGAGGATGCGGCGAATTTCCGCATCGACCTTCTGCTGCGTGGCTTCGGACACCGACTTCGCGCCCATCTTGCCGAACATGCCGTTGTCTTCCGTGTCGACGTAGACCATCGTGCCGAGCACATCCGACATGCCGTAACGCGTGACCATATCGCGCGCCATCTTCGTCGCGCGCTCGAAGTCGTTCGAAGCGCCGGTCGACATCGAGTTCAGGAACACTTCTTCCGCCGCGCGGCCGCCGAACAGGATCGCGATTTCCTCGAGCATCTTGTCGCGATAAAGATTCACGCGATCATGCTCCGGCAACTGCCAGGTGACGCCAAGCGCCCAACCGCGCGGCATGATCGTGACCTTGTGCACCGGATCGGCGTGCGGGAGCAACTTCGCCACCACCGCGTGACCGGACTCGTGATAAGCCGTATTGCGACGCTCTTCTTCGCGCATGACCGCCGACTTGCGCTCCGGACCCATGAAGATCTTGTCCTTCGCGTCCTCGAAGTCCTGCATCTCGACGATGCGCTTGCCACGACGCGCCGCGAACAGCGCCGCTTCGTTGACCAGGTTTGCGAGATCCGCGCCCGAAAAACCCGGCGTGCCGCGTGCGATGACCGATGCGTCCACGTCGTTCGCGATCGGCACCTTGCGCAGGTGCACCTTCATGATGTGCTCGCGGCCGCGGATATCCGGCAGACCGACGTAAACCTGACGGTCGAAACGGCCCGGACGGAGCAGCGCTTTGTCGAGCACGTCCGAACGGTTCGTCGCCGCGATCACGATGACGCCCGAGTTCGCCTCGAAGCCGTCCATCTCGACGAGCATCTGGTTCAGCGTCTGCTCGCGCTCGTCGTTACCGCCGCCCATGCCCGCGCCGCGATGACGGCCGACCGCGTCGATTTCGTCGATGAACACGATACACGGCGCATGCTTCTTCGCCTGCTCGAACATGTCGCGCACACGGGCCGCACCAACACCGACAAACATTTCCACGAAGTCCGAACCCGAGATGCTGAAGAAGGGCACCTTCGCTTCACCCGCGATGGCGCGCGCCAGCAGCGTCTTGCCTGTACCCGGAGGGCCGACCAGCAGCACACCGCGTGGTATGCGCCCGCCCAGCTTCTGGAACTTCTGCGGATCGCGCAGGAAGTCCACCAGCTCCGACACTTCTTCCTTGGCTTCGTCGCAACCCGCGACGTCGGTGAAATTGATTGCGTTGTTGTTCTCGTCGATCAGCCGCGCTCGCGACTTCCCGAACGAAAACGCCCCACCTTTCCCGCCCCCCTGCATCTGCCTCATCATGTAGAACCAGAACCCGATTATCAGGATCGTGGGTCCGAGGTAGTACAGCGCCGAGACGAGCGCATTCGGTTCATCGTCAGCCTTGCCGCTAACCTGAACGCCGTATTTCATCAAGTCGCCGACCATCCAGATGTCGCCGGGCGACACGATCTGATACTTCTGGCCGTCTGCCGGAGTGACCGTCAGATTGCGCCCTTGAACGGTGACATTCTTGACCTTGCCGTTCTTCGCGTCGTCCATGAACTGCGAATAGGACACACCTTCCTGGACGCGGGGCTTATCGAACTGCTTGAACACCGTAAACAGCACCAGTGCGATCACGAGCCACACTGCCGCTTTAGAGAACATATTGTTGTTCAAAGCACCACTCCTCACTCATAGACGGGCGCCTACATAAACCTTGCGACGCCACTAAAGCATTCTAATCCAGACCGCTAACCCCTGCCATAAGGTTTATCTACCGCACAAATATCGGCAGACAGGCTTTTTTCGACATTATCCGCGCGAATATCGCCGATTTTCGCCAAATTGGTTGCGGGCCTTTTCAGTTCGGGTGCTTGAGCCGCCGCCCGAGAATAAACGTCTCCGACGATTTGTCGCGAGAGGCCTTCGGCTTGCGCGGCGCCACCACTTTGAACTGCTGCTTGAACTTTTCGACGATCTGACTGTAACCGCTGCCGTGAAAACATTTGACCAGCAGTGCACCTTCCGGTTTCAGATGGTTCTGCGCAAACTCCAGCGCCAGATCGCAGAGATGCTCGATGCGCGCAGCATCCGCACTCGCTACGCCAGAGAGGTTTGGGGCCATGTCAGAAATTACAAGGTCCACCTGACGCTCGCCGACGATTTCAGCGAGTTGCGCGAGCACCTCGTCCTCGCGGAAGTCGCCCTGAATGAACGTGACGTCCGCAATCGGGTCCATCGGCAGAATATCCAGCGCGATGATCGTGCCGTCGATGCCGCCCTCGCGTTCGGCGTCCCGCTTCGCGCCCTGCGCAAGCTTGTTGCGCGCGTACTGGCTCCAGCTGCCGGGCGTCGAGCCGAGATCCACGATGACCTGCCCCGGCTTGATGAGCTTGTCCTGCTCGTCGATCTCCTTCAACTTGTATGCGGCGCGCGCGCGGTAGCCCTCGCGCTGCGCCATCTTCACGTAAGGATCGTTGATGTGGTCGTGCAACCACGAATGATTAAAACGGTTCTTTGCCATTCAAACTGAGCTCATGTGGCGCGCTGACAGCGCGCCCGGTGCGGATTTTGCTGCATCGCGCGATGCTTTTAGCGGATAATACGCGTCTTGTCGGCCGGACCGGCCCTCGGACGCTCATGTGCGCCGAAACCCGGCATCCGGCCTGTTCTGTTTCTGGTGGGCGGTGGCGCGATCGATGCGCCGCAGATCCGGCGCGAAGCCATGCGCTTTCGCTTCAGCGTGTTCAAACCGCCTCGCGAGCTCACCTCACGCCGCCCACATTTTAGTCGAGTCACAAATTTCTCATGCCAGCTCTTAAACTCTCCCCCGCCGAGCGCGCCGATCTGCGCTCCCAGGCCCATGCGCTCAAGCCCGTCGTGCTCGTCGGCGCGGAGGGTCTGACCGATGCCGTGCTGAAAGAGATCAACGTCCACCTCGAAGCGCACCAGCTCATCAAGGTTCGCGTATTCGGCGACGAGCGCGAAGCGCGTGTCGAGGTCTACGACGAAATCTGCGATCGCCTTAACGCCGCGCCCATCCAGCATATCGGCAAGCTGCTCGTGATCTGGAGACCCGAGGGCGCCGCGCCGAAAAGAAGCGCCACCCGCACGCGCAGCACGATGCCGCCGAGCGCGGGCGAAGCCGCCGAACATTCGGCCAAGGGCCGCGCGCCTCGCACCGTCAAGGCCGTGAAGATCACGCGCGATGCGCCCGCCTTCAAAAAGCCGAAGAAGACCACGCTGAAAGTGCTGGGTAACGAACGCGTGACGGCCGGCGGTAACGTGAAGCGCGCGAAGAAGCGTCAGACCGGCTCGAAGCGCCAGCATCAAGCCGTGAAATGATCGAACGGCGCGTGCGTTGCCGACGTAACGCACGCGCCGTTCCGTAACCACCGCGATTCAGCTGCGCGCTCGTTTCGCCGCCACCTTGGCAGATTTGCCCTTCGGCACGACCTTGACCGGCGCCGCACCCGGCAGGCGCCAAACCAGCGCGATACCGAACAGGCATTCGATCAGATAGATCGCGCTCGATATGCCGTGCAGCACCCCGAACTCCTTCGCATACGGAGAGCTGGCGAGATCGGTGCCCGCTTCCTGCGCGGCCATGCGCAGCGAGTTCATGAACGGCTGCAGCGCGAAGTAGCCGACCAGCACGCACAGAAGCATCACCGCGACGATCCACCGAACGCGCTTGTAATCGACGATGCCGCTTTTCACGAAGCGATTGCCGATCAGAATCAGCACGAGCGCACTGACCACGCCGATGATCGCCTCGATCCTGAAGAGTTGCGCCGCCACCGAGCCCGCCGACGTGCGGTCGAGCATCGAGAAAAGGACGGGCGCGGCGACGAGGCCCAGGGTCAGCAAGCTGCCGACCCAGACCATGCTGATGGTGCGAAAGAGCCGGTGCTCCATCAGACGTAACGTACCGCGATGATTTCGTATTCGCGCGCGCCGCTCGGTGCCTGCACCGACGCCACGTCGCCTTCCGATTTCGCGATGAGCGCGCGCGCGATCGGCGAGCTCACCGAGATGAGACCGTGATCGATATTCGCTTCGTCATCGCCGACGATCTGATACGTCACCATGTCGCCCGACTCCAGATCCTCCAGTTCGACCGTCGCACCGAACACCACGCGGCCTTCGGCCTCGACTTGCGTCGGATCGATCACTTGCGCGGCGGCGAGCTTCGACTCGATCTCGGCGATGCGGCCCTCGATGAATCCCTGCTTTTCTTTTGCGGCGTCGTATTCCGCGTTTTCCGACAGGTCGCCTTGTGCGCGGGCCTCCGCGATCGCAGTGATGACCGCCGGACGCTCCACGGCCTTCAGGCGTTGCAATTCGTCGCGCAGCAACTCCGCGCCGCGCTTCGTCAAAGGAATCGTGCTCATAGACCACTCACAAACAATTTCGTCAAAAAAATTACCGCGGTTAAGCGCATCTCCCGATCAAAGGAGACGCCGCTTAACCGCGGCTCGTGATGCTTAGACTTGTAATCGAAGCCTTAGTTTAGGCGAGCATGCAGCCCTTGTAAATCATAGACTTCCAGATCGCGGAGATAACGCAGGCCCTCGACGGCCGCGCGCGCGCCCGACATGGTCGTGTAGTACGTGACCTTGTTGGCCTGCGCGCTCATGCGGATCGAACGCGAATCGGCGATGGCGGCGCGCGTTTCATCGACGGTCGTGAAGACGAGCGCGATCTCGCCGTTCTTGATCATGTCGACGATGTGCGGACGGCCGTCCTTCACCTTGTTCACGACCTTCACCGGCACGCCCGCCGCCGCGATCGCGGCCGCCGTGCCCTTGGTCGCGACGATCGGATAGCCGAGTTCGTGCAGCATCTGCGCGACTTCGACGGCCTTCGGCTTGTCCGCGTCCATCACCGTCAGCAGCACCGTGCCCGATTCCGGCAGACGCGAGCCGGCCGCGAGTTGCGACTTGAAGAGCGCTTCGCCGAAGGTGCGGCCCACGCCCATCACTTCGCCGGTCGAGCGCATTTCCGGTCCCAGCACCGGATCGACCGCCGGGAACTTGACGAACGGGAACACGGCTTCCTTCACGCTGAAGTACGGCGGAATGACTTCCTTCGTGACGCCTTGCTGCTTCAGTTTCTGACCGACCATCGCGCGCGCGGCGATCTTCGCGAGCGGCAGGCCCGTCGCCTTCGACACGTACGGCACCGTGCGCGATGCGCGCGGGTTCACTTCCAGCACGTAGATGACGTCCTTCTTCGAACCATCGTCTTGCGGTACTTGCTGAATCGCGAACTGCACGTTCATCAGGCCGACGACGTTCAGCGCCTTCGCCATCGCGGCGGTTTGCCGCTTCAGCTCGTCGACGGTTTCCTTCGACAACGAATACGGCGGCAGCGAGCAGGCCGAGTCGCCCGAGTGCACGCCCGCCTGTTCGATGTGCTCCATGACGCCGCCGATGAACACGTCATCGCCATCGGAGATGCAGTCGACATCGCATTCGATCGCGTCGTTCAGGAAGCGGTCGAGCAGCACCGGCGAGTCGTTCGATACCTTCACGGCCTCGCGCATGTAGCGTTCGAGATCGCGCGGCTCGTGAACGATTTCCATCGCGCGGCCGCCCAGCACGTAGGACGGACGCACGACGAGCGGATAGCCGATCTCTTCGGCGAGCTTCAACGCTTCATCTTCGGCGCGCGCCGTGCGGTTCGGCGGCTGGCGCAGGTCGAGATCTTTCAGAAGCTGCTGGAAGCGTTCGCGGTCTTCGGCGGCATCGATCATGTCCGGCGACGTGCCGATGATCGGCACACCGTTCGCTTCGAGATCGAGCGCGAGCTTGAGCGGCGTCTGTCCGCCGTACTGCACGATCACGCCGACCGGCTTTTCGAGATCGACGATCTCGAGCACGTCTTCCAGCGTCAGCGATTCGAAGTACAGACGATCGGACGTGTCGTAGTCGGTCGACACGGTTTCAGGGTTGCAGTTGACCATGATGGTTTCATAGCCGTCCTCGCGCATCGCGAGCGCGGCATGCACGCAGCAATAGTCGAACTCGATGCCCTGCCCGATCCGGTTCGGGCCGCCGCCGAGCACCATGATCTTCTTCTTGTCCGTCGGATTCGCTTCGCACTCTTCCTCGTAGGTCGAGTACATGTAGGCGGTCTTCGTCGCGAACTCGGCCGCGCACGTGTCCACGCGCTTGTAGACCGGGCGCACTTTCAGTTCGTGGCGCTTCTTGCGCACATCGTCCTGCGTCGAGCCAGTCAGCTTCGCCAGACGGCGATCCGAAAAGCCGCTCTTCTTCAGATACAGCAGTTCGTCTCGCGTGAGGCTCGCGAGCGTGCGGCCTTCGAGCGCCTTTTCCTTCAGGATGATCTGTTCGATCTGCGCGAGGAACCAGGGATCGATCGACGTCTCTTCGAAGATCTCTTCCATCGTCAAGCCGAGACGGAACGCGTCGCCGAGATACCAGATACGGTCCGGGCCCGGCTCGCCGATTTCGCGGATGACTTCGTCGCGGCTCGCGGTCTTTTCATCGAGACCATCGACGCCCACTTCCAGACCGCGCAGCGCCTTCTGGAACGATTCCTGGAACGTGCGGCCCATCGCCATCACTTCGCCGACGGACTTCATCTGCGTCGTCAGGCGCGAATCGGCTTCGCGGAATTTTTCGAACGCGAAGCGCGGCACCTTCGTCACGACGTAGTCGATCGTCGGCTCGAACGATGCAGGCGTCTGTCCGCCGGTGATTTCGTTCTTGAGTTCGTCGAGCGTGTAGCCGCACGCGAGCTTCGCGGCGACCTTCGCGATCGGGAAGCCCGTCGCCTTCGATGCCAGCGCCGACGAGCGCGACACGCGCGGGTTCATCTCGATGACGACCATGCGGCCATCGACAGGGTTGATGGCGAACTGCACGTTCGAGCCGCCCGTATCGACGCCGATCTCGCGCAACACCGCGAGCGACGCGTTACGCAGCACCTGATACTCCTTGTCGGTGAGCGTCTGCGCGGGCGCGACGGTGATCGAATCGCCCGTGTGCACGCCCATCGGGTCGAGGTTTTCGATCGAGCACACGATGATGCAGTTGTCCTTCTTATCGCGGACGACTTCCATCTCGTACTCTTTCCAGCCAAGCAGCGATTCTTCGATCAGCAGTTCGCGCGTCGGCGAAAGATCGAGGCCACGACGGCAGATTTCTTCGAACTCATCCTTGTTGTACGCGATGCCGCCGCCCGAGCCGCCCAGCGTGAACGAAGGACGAATGACGGTCGGATAACCGCCGCTGCCCGTCGCCTCGGCGATCTGCGCCTGCACGGCGAGCGCTTCTTCCATCGAATGCGCGATGCCCGACTTGGCCGAACCGAGGCCGATCTTCGTCATCGCGTCCTTGAACTTCTGGCGGTCTTCCGCCTTGTCGATCGCTTCGGGCGATGCGCCGATCAGTTCGACGTTGTACTTCTCCAGCACGCCGTGATGGAACAGGTCGAGCGCGCAATTGAGCGCGGTCTGTCCGCCCATGGTCGGCAGGATCGCATCCGGGCGCTCCTTCGCGATGATGCGCTCGACCACTTCCCACGAAATCGGCTCGATGTAGGTGACGTCGGCCGTGTTCGGATCGGTCATGATCGTCGCCGGATTGCTGTTGACGAGGATGACCTTGTAGCCTTCCTCACGCAGCGCTTTACAGGCTTGCGCGCCCGAATAATCGAACTCGCACGCCTGGCCGATGATGATCGGACCCGCGCCGATGATGAGGATGCTCTTGATGTCTGTGCGCTTCGGCATAACTGCTCTCGATATATATGTTCGGTACTTTTAAGCGGCGACCTTCGCCGCCTCCATCAGCTTGATGAAGCGGTCGAACAGATACGCGATGTCGTGCGGGCCGGGCGACGCTTCCGGGTGACCCTGGAAACAGAACGCGGGCTTGTCCGTGAGCGCGAAACCTTGCAGCGTGCCGTCGAACAGCGAGACGTGCGTGACCTTCGCGTTGGCGGGCAGCGTCGATGCATCGACCGCGAAGCCGTGGTTCTGCGACGTGATCACCACGCGGCCGTCTTCCATGTCCTTCACCGGATGGTTCGCGCCGTGGTGGCCGGTCTTCATCTTCATTGTCTTCGCGCCAACGGCGAGACCCATGATCTGATGGCCGAGGCAGATGCCGAACGTCGGAATGCCGCGCTCGATGAACTCGCGCGTGGCGCGGATCGCGTAGTCGCAGGGTTCCGGATCGCCCGGGCCGTTCGAGAGGAAGATGCCGTCCGGATTGAGCGCGAGCGCGTCAGCGGCGCTCGATTGCGCCGGCAGCACCGTCACGTGGCAACCGCGCTCGGCCAGCATGCGCAGGATGTTGAACTTCACGCCGTAGTCGAACGCGACGACGCGAAACTTCGGCGCTTCCTGCTTGCCGTAGCCGCTGCCGAGACGCCATTCGGTCTGCGTCCATTCGTAGTTCTCTTGCGTCGACACGACCTTCGCGAGGTCCATGCCCGCGAGACCCGGAAACGAGCGCGCGAGGCCGAGCGCCTTCGCTTCATCGTCGGTGCCGGCGAGAATGCATCCGTTCTGCGCGCCCTTCTCGCGCAGGATGCGCGTGAGCTTGCGCGTGTCGATGCCCGCGATGGCGACGACGCCTTGCGCCTTCAGATAATCGGAGAGCGATTGCTCGGAGCGGAAGTTCGAAGCGAGCACCGGCAGATCACGAATGATGAGGCCGGCGGCATGGACTTTGGTGGCTTCGACGTCTTCGGCGTTCACGCCGTAGTTGCCGATGTGCGGATAGGTCAGCGTGACGATCTGGCGGGCGTAGCTCGGATCGGTCAGGATTTCCTGATAACCGGTGATGGCGGTGTTGAACACCACTTCGCCGATCGTCGAACCGGGCGCGCCGATCGATTGACCACGAAAGACCGTGCCGTCGGCAAGTGCGAGGAGTGCGGGGGAAAATGACGGCAACACGGGAAGCTCCTTGGGGAACACCCTGTTACCGACCTGTCTGTCCGAAATTCAGGCTTGGCCTCCCGTCGCTCGAAGAACGAGGGTTTCCTTCGCAGTGAAAGCGGCGGCTCGCTGTGCGCGCATCGTGGCTCGAACCGGCACGCTTGCGCGTGGCATCGACGAATTCAAGCGGGCGATCGGCACCGTGCGGCGCGCAGTTCATGCGCAGCGAACGACGGTGAATGGGAGGTAGGCGCTAGGGTGCGGGTTGATATGCTCAAACCTTCGAATTATAGCGCGAAAACGTCGCATTCGCCAGATTTCGGAAGCGTCCGCTTGCGTACCGCCTGCCTCGCGCGTGCCGGTCAGTGCGCCGTGCGCTCTACTTTTCGATCGGACTTGTGCAGCACGCGGCTCGGAAAAACGTACCAGACTGCACTCGCGACTTGCAGCCCAATCAGCACGATCCACACCGTCAGATGCGCCGACGCCGGGTAGCGTCCGCCATCCGACGGCCAGAGCGAAAGCATCGCACCGACACCCACCTGGAAGCCGAAAATCAACAGGAAAATCACGAGCGTGAGCGTCGTGTGCGCGCGTCCGATCATGTGCGACGGAAAATACTCGGCGGCGACTGCGTAGCTCAGAATGCCCGTCCCGCCGAAAATCCCGTATGCGGTAATCAGCACGGACGGCGGCAGCGGCACGCGCAGCACCATCAACACTTGCGTCACGACGAACAGCACCATGCCGGCGCCGCAGAACGCATACACCGAAACGCCGCGCCGCTCCATGCCGCGCGCCGCGGCGCCGAAGCCGACGCAGCCGAACATCATCGCGAACCCGAGAACCGACACGAGCGCTGCGGCGTGAGCGGGCGCGAGATTCATTACATCGAGCAAATAGGGGCGAATCCATAGCGATTGCATCGCATAGAAAACGCCTTGCGTGACGACAGAAAACGAAGCGATCTTCCAGAACACGCCGCTTTTCAGGATGAGCCACGTACCCTTGAACTGGGTGACGACGTCCGCCCGATGATGCGGCTCGGCCTCCGCCTTGCGCGGCGCGAACAGGACGATCGCGGCAGCGACGGCGAGCGTGAACACGCCCAGTCCCACGCACACTTGCCGCCAGCTCGCGACATGCAAAAGCGATGCGAGCGGCGATCCGACCACGACGCCGCCCAGTCCGCCGACGGCCATCGTGAGTCCGTTGATGAGCGGCAGGCGCGCGAGCGCGAAATGTTGCGCCGACGCCTTGAAGGCCGCGCTCAGACACACCGATACGCCGACGCCGATCAGGAACCGGCCGATCATCAGCCCCGCGAGCCCGTGGGATGCGCCGAACACCCAGATGCCGGCCGCCGCGAACAACAGCATGCTGGCCGTTACGCGGCGCGGGCCGAAATGATCGAGCAACACGCCCACCGGAATCTGCGCCAGCGCGAAGCCGATGAAGTACAGCGAGGTGAGAAGACCCAGATCGGCCGCGGACAGACCCAGCTCGTGCGTGATGAGCGGCGCGAAGCCGAGATTGACCCCGCGGAACACGTACGAGACGAAGTATCCGGCGGCGAACAGGAGAAAAACACGGAGACGTGTGGAAGGCATGTGAAACGGACGCTTCATTCTTATGGACCGCCAGTTTAGCGGCGTCGCCAAAAGAAAACGCCGTCACCTTGGTGACGGCGTGGGATAGCGCTTCGCCGAAACGCCGGGCTTATTTCTTCTTGCTGGTCTTCGTCGATGCGGCCGGCTTCACGGTCTTGGCCGTGGCGGCGGGCTTTGCCGCATGCGATGCCGTCGAAGCCGACACTTTCGTCACCTTGCCCGACGAATGCGCGGTTGCCTTGCCACCGCGCGAAGACTTCGATTCCGGCACGCGCGTGCCGATCTTCGACACGCCGCCCGACGAACGGCTCGACGCCGCCACCGTCTCCAGGCGCGCCGGACCCGGCTCGGCCGGCACCGGACGGCCATAAGGCACGTGCAGGACAACCACCTGGCCCGGCATGATCATATCGCCGTGAGTACGGTTCCACGCGCGCACCTGCGCCGGCGACACGTTATAACGGTCCGCCAACGTGCTGACGGCCTGCTTGCGGCGCACGCGTATCACGAGTCGGCGCGTGTCGGGCACGTCGCGCTCGATCGCGAGCATCGCGTTTGCGGCGACGTCGGCGCTGATGTCTTCATCGTCGTCGTCCGTACGTGGCACGACGATCGTCGAGCCAGGCTTCAGACGCATGCCCGCCGGAATGCGATTGACCGACATCAGCGTGTCCGCGTCCACGCCGATTTTCTCGGCGATCGCCGCCGGGCGTGATCGCTCGGTCACGGTGTACGTGGTCCACGACGACAATGCGCCCGAATACGACGAGAGATTGCGCTGGAACGAAGCCGCGTTGTCGAACGGCAGCAGGATCTGCGGATTGGTCGCGCCGAGAATCACCGGCTTCGAGAACGACGGATTGAGCGAGCGGAATTCTTCCACGCTCATGGCGGCGAGCTTGGCGGCCATCGTCACGTCGATGTCGCGCGCGGTCGTGACCGTCACGAAATACGGGTGATTCGGGATGTCCGGCAGCGCGAGGCCGTACATCTGCGGATTGCTCACGATGTTCTTCACGGCCTGCAGCTTCGGCACGTAGTTACGCGTCTCGTTGGGCATGCGCAGATTTTCGTAGTCGGTCGGCAAGCCCGCCGCCTCGTTGCGCGCGATCGCGCGCTGCACATTGCCCTCGCCCCAGTTGTAGGCAGCGAGCGCGAGATGCCAGTCGCCAAACATGTCATGCAGACGCGAGAGATAGTCGAGCGCGGCGCTCGTCGATGCGAGCACGTCGCGGCGCTCGTCCTGCCACATGTTCTGCTTGAGGTTGTAGTCGCGGCCCGTGCCCGGCATGAACTGCCACATGCCCGCGGCCTTCGCGACCGACAGCGCCTGCGGGCTGTAAGCCGATTCGATGAACGGCAGGAGCGCGAGCTCGGTCGGCATGTGCCGCTGCTCGAGTTCCTCGACGATGTGATAGAGGTACTTCTGCGAGCGCGTGGTCATGCGCTCGACGTAGTCCGGGCGCTGCGCGTACCAGTTGACCTGCATGTCGACGAGATCGCTTTGCAGATCGGGAATCTGGAAACCGCCACGAATGCGGTTCCAGAGATCGGACGATCCCGCGAGCGAGGTCACGGGCGTCTTGTCGACGTCGATGGTTTCCTTGGCTGCTGCGGTGCGGCGGATGGTGTCGGCGACTTGCTGCTGCTGTTGCTGCGAAGCGGCGGTAGTGGCTGAAACTGATAAAGGATCTGACGCTGTAGGTCCCTGGCTCGCGCACGCGGCGAGCATCAGGACGGACAGCGCGCTAAGGGTTAGTCGCATGGAACGTCTCTGCTTCCACAAAATAATGCTTGGAAATTTGCAGCCGATAGTACGGAACAGCACCTAAGACGTCAATAAGAATGCGCGCAAAACCCCTGCAAAATCCTGCATCTAACGGCGATTCCAACGTTTCGGTTGAAGTTATCCCTAAAAGCGTTCGGTTAGCGGAACTTATCCTTCCAGCCTCGCATCATTCGAAACGCTTCGAGACGGTCGGAAATCGGGGTGCCGAACTGTGACGAAAGTGTCGCGTGAATCGCCGGAACGTCCGAGCGCAAGAACGGATTTACCGCCTTTTCGTGGCCGATGGTCGTCGGCAAGGTCGGCTTGCCTGCGGCGCGCAGCGTCTGCGCGTCGTCGCTCCAGCGCACGAGCGCGGCGTTGTCCGGCTCGCATACGCGCGCGAATTTGATGTTCGACAGCGTGTATTCGTGCGCGCAGTGAACCTGCGTGTTTTCGGGCAACGCGGCGAGCGCGTCGAGCGAGGCGAGCATCTGCTGCGGCGTGCCTTCGAAAAGACGGCCGCAGCCACTCGCGAACAGGGTGTCGCCGCAAAAGAGATGCGGCGTGCCGCCCGGATCGCCTGCCTGAAAGTAAGCGATGTGACCGGCCGTATGTCCCGGCACGTCAATCACGGAAAGTTCGAGCGCCGGATGCGCGATGCGCACCGTATCGCCGCCCGTGACGCGCTGGGTCAGATGCTCGATACGCTCGCTGGCCGGGCCGTAGACGGGAATGCCGCCCTCTGCCGATCGGCTATCGAGGAGCGCTTTCACGCCGCCGACGTGGTCCTGATGATGGTGCGTGAGTAAAATAGCGGTCAGTCGCCAACCGCGCCTGGCGAGATACGCCTCCACGGGCGCGGCGTCACCGGGGTCGACCACGACCGCATCGCGCGAGTCCGATACGAGCCAGATGTAGTTGTCCTCGAACGCCGGAACCGGCACGTATTCGAGTGCATCCTGAGCAGATAGATTCTTGGCAAGCGAATTCATGGCGATTTTCTATGCGGCAATTCGAACATGTCTGACCGACCGATTATAGACTGGCCCACCTGGACGAGCTCGGCGCCCGGACGCTACGTGCTCGAATGGGAGCAGGCGCAGCTCGATCACGTGGTGTCCGACATCTTCGGCTATCACGCGCTGCAGCTCGGCATGCCGCAACTCGACGCGTTGCGTGAAAATCGCATGACCGGCCGCGCGCTCGTGCTCGACGCGGAAAGCGCATCGAGTGCGCCCTACACGCCGCCGCGCGCCACGACGCCCGGCGTGAGCGCGCTACCCGCGGCGAGCGCACCTGACGGCCGCAGCACCGTGTGGTGCGATCTGCTCGACCTGCCCTTCGAAGCACAAAGCGTCGATCTGCTCGTACTGCCTCACACGCTCGAATTCTCGCCGGACCCGCATCGGCTCTTGCGTGAAGCCGAACGCGTGCTCGTGCCCGAGGGCCAGTTGATCATTCTCGGCTTCAATTCGCTGAGTCTGTGGGGCGCGCGGCAATCGCTCGGCAAGGTGGCGGGCCGGCCGTTCGTCCCATCGGCGCACGAAATGATTGCGTTCACGCGTATCAAGGACTGGATCAAGCTGCTCGGATTCGATCTTGAACGCGGGCGCTTCGGCTGTTATCGTCCGCCGCTCGTCACGGACAAGTGGCTGCAACGCTATGAATTCATGGAAGCCGCCGGCGACCGCTGGTGGCCCATCTTCGGCGCGGCGTACATGATCACGGCGGTGAAGCGCGTGCGCGGCATGCGCGTCATCGGCCCCCGCAAGCTGAAAAAAACCGCGCTCGCGCCTGGCCTCGCGCCGGTCGCGGCTCCGCACACGCGCAACGAGACTCGCAACGAGCATTGATGACTCAAGAACCCGCATCGAACAAGGTAATCGACATCTACACGGACGGCGCCTGCAAAGGCAATCCCGGGCCCGGCGGCTGGGGCGCCCTGCTTCGCTTCGGCACGCAGGAAAAGGAACTGTTCGGCGGAGAAGCCGCGACTACCAACAACCGCATGGAACTGATGGCCGTGATCTCCGCGCTCGAGGCGTTGAAGCGCCCGTGCCACGCGATCATCCACACCGATTCGCAATATGTGCAAAAAGGCATCAGCGAATGGATCCACGGCTGGAAGAGAAAGAACTGGATGACCGCCGCGAAGACGCCCGTCAAGAACGCCGATCTCTGGAAGCGGCTCGACGGCCTCGTCGCTCAGCATGAAATCGAGTGGCGCTGGGTCAAGGGCCACGCCGGACATCCCGAGAACGAACGCGCCGATGCGCTCGCCAATCGTGGCGTGACCTCGCTCGCGGACAGCTAATCAAACTACACGTCATCTATGCGCCAACTGATACTGGATACCGAAACTACCGGCCTGAACGCGAGGACGGGCGACCGGATCATCGAAATCGGCTGCGTCGAGCTGATCAACCGCCGGCTCACCGGCAACAATCTGCATCTCTACGTGAACCCGGAGCGCGACAGCGATCCCGGCGCGCTCGCCGTGCACGGTCTCACGACCGAGTTCCTGAGCGACAAGCCGAAGTTCGCGGAGATCGCCGCCGAGTTGCGCGATTTCATCGCGGACGCCGAGTTGATCATCCATAACGCGCCCTTCGACGTCGGCTTTCTCGACACGGAGTTCGCGCTGCTCGGATTGCCGAAGGTCTCCGAAACATGCGCTGGCGTCATCGACTCGCTCGCGCAGGCCAAGCAGATGTTCCCCGGCAAGCGCAATTCGCTGGACGCGCTGTGCGACCGCTTCGGCATCAGCAACGCGCATCGCACGCTGCACGGCGCGCTGCTCGACTCGGAGTTGCTCGCGGAGGTCTATCTCGCGATGACGCGCGGCCAGGAAAGCCTCGTCATCGACATGCTCGGCGATCAGCCCGCGTCGGGCTCGGTCTCGACGTCGCGCATCGCGCTCGACGATCTGGATTTGCCGGTGATCGTCGCGAGCGTTGAAGAGCTCGCCGCGCACGAAGCCGTGCTGACCGATCTCGACAAGGCGCTCAAAGGCACGAGCGTATGGCGCACGGAACCGGCGCCGGCCGAAGGCGATGCCGTTCCCGCATAATTTTTTCGAATTCGGCTTAACAGGGTCTTTACGAAACGCGAAACGCCTGACATAATCTCGTTTCTCTTCGGGTGGTTAGCTCAGCGGTAGAGCACTGCCTTCACACGGCAGGGGTCACTGGTTCGATCCCAGTACTACCCACCAGAATTCTGGTGTTGGTAAAGACAAGCACCGAAGAACAAAGGGCCCAAGTCTCACGACTTGGGCCTTTTTCATTTTCCGTCACCGAATGCGGTTACGACGCCCATACGCCCCGCGCCATCCCGCTCGCGGCGATCACCATCACCATCACGAGCCCAGCTTCCAGATCGCTCATCCACGCAAAACGCCGCGCGCGCGTCAGATCGATCGCCCCGCCCTGCGCGAGCGCGATGCGCCAGCGAATCAGCGCGAGCATCGGTGAGACTTCGATCAGCAGAATCGCGACGAGCACCGTCATCTTCAAATGGAAAAGCGGCTCGTGCAAATAATACGCGGCCCCTTTTTCGAACCCGCCGAACGCGCGCGTCACGCCTGTCACGATCAGCACGATCGCGGTGACGCCCCACACCGAATCCGAGCGGAACACGTCGCGCAACCGCAGTTCGTTCGCCTGAATGGACTGCGTGGCATCGAGATGCCGCAACGCGCGGGCGCGCGCGAGCACCGAGCCGAGCGCGAAACCGAAAGCAAGAAGATGAAGCGCGGCCAGCGTCCAACGTATCAGCATCCTTTCCTCCCTGAAGAGACAGGAACGACGTGCACGGCAGTTCGGCTTGCGAAGGCGAACGATTCAGATCTGACGCAGCGTCACATCGAGCGCGCGCGCCGCGTTGCGGTCGCCCTCGCTGGCGAGCGGCGCGCGGAACACGGTGGTGCGATTATGTCCGGCCGCGGCGGGCGAGTCCCACAACAACTCGACTTTCGGCGGCCGCGCGAACACGCCCCGCCGCACTTCGCCGCTTGCGCGAATCGACGGGCCGGCGGGCTCGGTAGCCGGCGTGAGCATCGTCGTTGACGGCGATACATCCGGCGACGGCGCCGGCCATTTCACCGACAGCTCACGCGCATCGTACTGGCCGAGCTTGCGGCTCTCCGCCCAGACGACCGCGGTCCGCGTGACGGGATCGAGCGAGATCGCATAGCGGCCGATCGCGAAACGCCGCGCGGCGACGTTGGTGCGCCAGAGCGCGCGCGGCCTGCAGATCCACATGACGACCGCATAGAGCGCCGGGCCGACGACAAGCCAGCCGTTGGTCTCGGCGAGCGCTTGCGTAAAGCGCCGCCATCCGGAACTCCAGATGAACGCGCCGACGGAAAACATCGCAAAGCCGAATGCCAGGAGCGCGATGAAGCGCAAGGCCTGCCGCAACCACTGCGGCAGCGGATGCAACGGGCGCTCCATGCGCGCCTTCGCGCCCGGCAGCACGATCAGGAGAAAAATCAGGACGAGGTTCACGCACGCCCACGGCGACGACGTCATCGCGCGCAGCGAGGACAAATAGCCCATCTGCGACATCGAGAACGCCCAACGCGCCGCAAGCACCAGTCCGATCGCACGCAATGCGAACACGGTGCCGGCGCCCGGAACCGGGCTCGCGCTGATTTGCTTGGGTCTCGCCAAAAGAACACTCCTGTCCACGAACATTGCATGCCGCTCCGCGCATCGCGAAGCCCGGTCATTATAGGGAGATTACGGATGTCGTCAGAGGTTTGACAACCGTAGCGCGGCCTGGCGCGCGAAAGGCAGACCCAAGTGTGCTATTACGACAACGCCCCGCGTGCCTTGAGGCACGCGGGGCGTTGTTTTACAGCCGATGCCGCGCGACGCGGCAAGACTTACTTAGCTCGCGTTGACTTCGCGCAGAACGGTGCGGCGCTTCTGGCGCAGCAATTCTTCGTACACGTTGACGTAATTCTTCGCCATCACCTTCGACGAGAACCGCGATTCGAACGCGCCGCGGACCTTCTCGCGCGACAACGTGTCGAGTCGCTTGACGGCGGCGATCGCCGAGAGTTCGTCTTCAACGACGAAACCCGACACGCCGTTTTCGATCACTTCCGGCACCGAGCCGCGGTTGAACGCGATCACCGGCGTGCCGCAGGCCATCGCTTCGATCATCACGAGACCGAAGGGCTCCGGCCAGTCGATCGGGAACAGCAGCGCGTGCGCATTGCCGAGGAACTCGGTCTTTTCGGCTTCGCTGATTTCACCGATGTATTCGACGTGCGGCAGCGCGAAGAGCGGCTTGATCTCTTCTTCGTAGTACGCGCGGTCGGCCTTGTCGAGCTTCGCAGCGATCTTGATCTTCATGCCCGCGGCCTGCGCGATGCGGATCGCGCGGTCAACGCGCTTTTCCGGCGAAATGCGGCCGAGGAACGCGAGGTAACCGGGCTTCACGTTCGGGATCGGCTTCAGCAGGTTTTCCGGCAGACCGTGGTACACCGTCGAGAGCCAGTGCGCCTGCGGCAACGGCTGACGCTGGTTGTCCGAGATCGAGATGACCGGCACGTCGTTGAACGTGTTGAAGATCGGCTGGAGCTCGGGCAGGTCGAGACGGCCATGCATTGTCGTCAGGAACGGCACCGGCTGGCGCGCGAACAGCGAGAACGGGTAGTAGTCGATGTGGAAGTGCAGCACGTCGAACTCGTCCGCGCGGCGGCGAACTTCTTCCAGCAGAAGCATGTGCGGCGCCATCGTGTCGCGGATGGTCGGGTCGAGGCGCAGTGCCTGCGGCCAGAATGCTTCGAGCTTGGCGGACGTCTGCGAATCACCGCTCGCGAAGAGCGTGACATCGTGTCCAGCATCCACGAGTGCCTCGGTCAGATAAGACACCACGCGTTCCGTGCCGCCATACAGCTTCGGCGGAACAGCCTCGTGGAGGGGCGCGATTTGAGCGATTCGCATGTCGTGAAACTCCTAATGAAAGATCAGGCAAGTACTACAGTCATGTTGACGTTGGAGAGCGAATCGCTCGGCTCGGGCGAAGCTTCCCGCGGCGCGGTGGCCGCGGCGCTATGGCTGATGCTCGAGTGAAAAAGCGGGGTCGCTGATCACCGGTTTGTCGCGCTGGCGTTCGGACCAAGCAAGTGCGGTTCCACATCTCGAAAATCGCCGCGCGCCAGCAATTAACGCGCGTCTGCTTCGGCGGTTGACGGGAACTTGCAAAAACCTGTCGGAAACCTAAGGGCAAACCCGGATCGGATTATGGAGCTTTTTACAGAGTCACAAGGGCAGTCATTTCAACTTATTTACCTTGTTACACGGGGGATACATTTTGCAAACCCCTGTTTATTAAGGTTGTTCTACATTGGAGCACGGGCTTGTCGCGGCATGCGCCCGTCGCCGCGGCAAACAATGGCGTCTGATCGATTGCGCCTGCCAAGCCCGAAGGCTGGCGCGTCGCGTGCTCTTCTGACTGCTGCCGGATTGCAGTAGCGGAGATGTCCGCCTGCCCGGCGAGCGTTTCATCGCAAAAAGGTGCGCAATATGCTTACAATGCGCGCCCATGCCGTCAGCCGTGCGTCCGGCAGGCCTGAAGGCCGGGCGGCAACCCAATTTTCGCCACGGGCGACGTTCGGATGACCACATAGGCCGAACGTCATATGCCCGAGAACGCGTTGCCCCGCCGCGATACTGGCTACAATTCGTGATGGAGACGGCGCAGCGTCGCCTCGCTTGACGTCAGTCGCGCCGGATCGGGCGACGCATCGCATGCCGGTTGCCGCAGTCGACACCGCGCATGGCACTGCCCGAAGGCGCAACATACGCTCAACCGCTCTACGACCAAAAAAGACCATTGGACCAACTCACCGTCTCCCAGCGTAACGCGCACAACGCGAAGCTCTCGAGCTACGCGCATCGGCCGCTCGCGTTTCTGCTCCGCTACATTCGCCGGCATCCCGTCGCGCATGCCATCGTGCTCTTCAGCGTATTCGCCGCCGTCGGCTGCGCCCTCGCCTCCCAGTACGCGATCAAGCATCTGATCGATGTCCTCGGGCAAGGCCGCGGGCATCCTGGGCCGCTCTGGGGCGCGTTCATGATCCTCGTCGGACTGATCGCCGCCGACAACCTGCTCTGGCGGGTCGGCGGCTGGGTCGGCGCGCACGTATTCGTGATCGTCACCGGCGACTTGCGCAAGGATCTGTTCTCGTACCTGTCCGGCCATTCGCCGACCTACTTCTCCGAGAAACAGCCCGGCATGCTCGCGAGCCGGATCACGGCCACGTCGAACGCGATCTACACCTCCGAAAACGTGATGGCGTGGAACGTCCTGCCGCCGTGCATCGCGGTGCTGGGCGCGATCGTGATGATCGTTTCCGTCAATCCGCTGATGGCCGCCGGCCTGATGTCGGCGTCGGTGATTCTCGCGCTGATCCTCTATCGCCTGGCGAAGCGCGGCTCGGCACGGCATCACAGCTTCGCGTCGAAGGCGGCGTCGGTCGATGGCGAGCTCGTCGACGTGATCGGCAACATGGCGCTCGTGCGCGCATTCGGCATGACGTTCCGCGAGCAAAAGCGCTTCGGCTCGACGGTGAAGGCCGAAATGGTCGCGCGCCAGCAGAGTCTTCTGTACCTCGAAAAACTGCGCCTGTTCCATGCGGTCGTCACGGCAATTCTCTCCGCCGGCCTGCTCGGCTGGGCGCTGTGGCTGTGGTCGCAAGGGCGCGCGACTTCGGGCGATATCGTGCTCGTCAGCTCGCTCGGCTTCACGATTTTGCATGGCACGCGTGATCTGGCGGTCGCGCTCGTCGATGTCACCCAGCACGTCGCACGTCTTGCCGAAGCCGTCCAGACGCTGCTCGAGCCGCACGGCATGCCGGATCGCTCGGACGCGACCGAACTCGTGCCGCAAGGCGGCCGCGTCGACTTCGACAACGTCACGTTCGCGTATCCGCGCCGCCGTCCGATTCTCGACAACTTCCATCTGCATATCGAGCCGGGTCAGCGCGTGGGTCTGATCGGCAAATCGGGCGCGGGCAAGTCGACCGTGCTCGCGCTGCTGCAACGGTTCTACGAGACGCAGAAAGGCAGCATCAAGATCGACGGCCAGGATATCGGCGCGATCACGCAGGACAGCCTGCGCCACGCGATCGCGCTCGTACCGCAGGATATTTCGCTGTTCCACCGCACCGTGTTCGAGAACATCGCTTACGGCCGTCCTGAAGCGAGCCGCGAGGAGGTGCTCGCCGCCGCGCGCGAGGCGCGCTGCACGGACTTCATCGAAGCGATGCCGGAAGGTTTCGACACGATCGTCGGCGACCGGGGCGTGAAACTGTCGGGCGGCCAGCGCCAGCGGATCGCGATCGCCCGCGCGATCCTGAAGAACGCGCCCATTCTCCTGCTCGACGAAGCGACCTCTGCACTCGACAGCGCATCCGAAGAAGCGATCCAGCAGGCGCTCGACCGTCTGATGGTCGGCCGCACGGTGATCGCGATCGCGCACCGTCTGTCGACGCTGCAGAACTTCGATCGCATCATCGTGATGAGCGCGGGCAAGGTCATCGACGACGGCTCGCCGCAGGAATTGCGCGATCGCCCGGGGTTGTATCGCGAGTTGCTGGCGAAGCAGCACGGCAAGCTGCCGTCGACCGTCGCGACGCCGCACAAGCAGCCCGCCTGAACGCAACACCCGTCGAGAAAGCCGTGTTTTCGTGAGGAAACACGGCTTTTTTGCGTCTACGCGCCGGCTTTCAGATCGCGCAGAAAGTTGTCGCGCCAGACGGAGACGTTGTTCTCGCGAAGCTGCTGCATCATCTCGCCGTAGCGCGCCTTGCGTTCGTCGAGCGGCATCTTGAGCGCGGTGGCGAGGGCATCGGCCATATCGTCGATGTCGAGCGGATTGACGATGAGCGCGGCCGTCAGCTCGCGCGCCGCGCCCGCAAACTGCGACAGCACCAGCACGCCGGGATCGTCCGGATCCTGCGCCGAGACGTATTCCTTCGCGACGAGATTCATGCCGTCGCGCAACGGTGTGACGAGGCCGACGTGCGCCTCGCGGAACAGCGCCGCGAGCACCGGCCGCTCATATTGACGATGGATATACCGAATCGGCGTCCAGTCGAGCTCGGCGTATCGGCCGTTGATGCGGCCCGATTCCGCTTCGAGCTGGAAGCGCATGTCGCGATAGGCATCGACATCGGAACGTGTCGGCGGCGCGATCTGCAGAAACGACACGTTGTTGCGCTGACGCGAATCGTGCTCGATCAGCCGCTCGAACGCGCGAAATCGCTCGACGAGGCCCTTCGAATAATCCAGGCGATCGACGCTCATCACGAGCTTGCGATGATGCAGCGTCGCCTTGACGATCTCGACGTCACGTCCGCTTTCGCCGTCTTTCGCGAGCGCGGCGATCTCGTCGGGATAGACGCCGATCGGATACGCCGCCGCGCGCAGCGTCTGGCCGAACGCGCGCACCTCGACCGGCTTCGCGCCGTCGCGCCGTAGCGAGCCGCCCGCTTCGGTTTCGATGTAATCGCAGAACGCGCGCAGATCGGGCTCCGTCTGAAAACCGAGGAGATCGAACGCGCACAGCGCTTCCACCAGTTCGCGATGGCGCGGCACGCTCAACAGGATCTGCGCCGCCGGAAACGGAATATGCAGAAAGAAGCCGATGCGATTTTTGACGCCCAGCGCGCGCAACGCCTGCGCGAACGGAATCAGATGATAGTCGTGCACCCAGATCACATCGTCGGGTCTGAGCAGCGGCGCGAGCTGCTCCGCGAGCCAGCGGTTCACGCGGCAATAGCCGTCGTATTCTTGGCGATCGAACTCGATCAGATCAGGCCGATAGTGAAACGCGGGCCACAAGGTCGCGTTGGAAAAGCCGCGGTAGTACTGGTCGTAGTCGCGCCGCACGAGGCCGATGGTCGCGAAGGTCACCGGCCCGTGTTCTTCCAGCTTGATGCCTTCGGGATGAGACGTGAGCACGTCTCCGCTCCAGCCGAACCACATGCCGCCGGTTTCCTTCAACGCGTCGTACACGCCGACCGCGAGACCGCCCGCCGCGGGGCCGCCTTCGGAAATCGGCGCGACGCGGTTCGAAACGATGATCAGCCGGCTCACGCGTGCTTCCCGGCCGTGCCCGCGATCACCTGCAGCCAGTCCAGCAGCAATTCGACCGATTCGATACGCGAGCGCGCCACCGTGTCGCCCGGACCGATCTTCACCGAAAGCCCGTCGAATTCGTTGACCACCGCGAAGCCCTTCTCATCGGTGAGATCGTCGCCGATAAACACCGGTTTGCGGCCCGTGAACGGCGGCTCGCTCATGTACGCGCGCACGGCGCGGCCCTTGTCGACGTCCTTCGGCTTGATCTCGTAGACCATCTTGCCGGGTTGCAGCACGTAGGCGTCGGCGTATTCCGCGACCAGCTTCTCGGTGGCCGCGCGCGCGGCCGGCTCGCGGTCGGGCGCGTTGCGGTAATGCAGCGCGAGCGCTGCGCCCTTGATTTCGAGCAGCATGCCCGGATTCGCGCTAACCACCTTCTCGAGCGCGTGCTCCATTCGCAGCAGGCGCTCATCGTTGAAGCCAATGCGCTGCACGTCGCCGTTCGAATCGCGCCGTTCCGCGCCGTGCATGCCCGCGACGGGCAGATCGGGCATCTGCAGGAACGAGTCGATATTGTCGATGCCGCGCCCCGATACGACCGCCACCGCGCCGTTGGTCGCGCGCCTGAGCGCGGCCAGGATGTCGGGCACCGAGCGCGGCACGAAGATGCCGTCGGGCGTGGACGCGAGCTCGACGAGCGTGCCGTCGAAATCGAAGAAGAAGGCGGTCTCGGCAAGAGACAGGGAATCGGGAAGATTTGGCATCGATCTTGGGCCTGTGGTTTGCCTGTGATGTGGCGCGCGCCCGCTTGGGACGTCGCAATGCGTGCGCATCTTACCGCGCGAACGCTTTCGGGTAAGAAAGCTCCTAGCTTACAACCTTCGCTCCAAGCCCTTTCAGCGCGCCCGAGTCATGCGGCAAATCGTCTCAAAAATAGTCTAATGGCGACATGATGCGCTGGCAGCGCAGCAAAAGGCGTGTATTTTGCGACGGAGTTCATATCGAATCATCCTGCAACGCAATCTCCGATGCACGCTTCGTTCCTCCATCTCGCCGCGCGGTCCATGCGACTCCGGCGCTTCATCGCCCTTCTCTCGCTGTGCGCGCTCGCCGCGTGCTCGAAGCCCGCCGAGCCGTGGCAATTGACCGATATATCGGGCCATTTGCCAGACCTGGACTTCTCGCTCGTCGACGATGGCGGCGCGCCTGTTACCGGACAATCGTTCGCGGGCAAAACAACGCTCGTCTACTTCGGATACACGCATTGTCCCGACGTCTGCCCCGAAACGATGGCGCGGCTCATGCAGGTGCTCCAGCGCGTGGGCGCGGACGCGGACAGGACGCGCATCGTGTTCGTCTCGGTCGATCCGGCGCGCGACACGCCCGCGCTCCTGCGCTCCTACGTGCGCGCGTTCGACGACAAACACGCCGTCGGCCTGACCGGCACCGAGCGCGCGATCGAATCGGTCGCGCAGCGCTATCGCATCGCGTATCAGATGGAAAAGCGCGACCCGAACGGCGAATACGAGGTCACGCATAGCTCGGCCGTCTATATCTTCGATGCCGCCGGTCACGCGCGCCTGCTCGCGACCGACCACGACTCCATCGACGCCATCGCGAACGATCTGAAGCGCGTGATCCACGCGAAGGACGCGTGACGATGAGCGCGCTTCTTTACTGGCTCGATCCGTGGGAGCCGTCGCCGACGGTCGTCATCGCCGTGCTCGTCGCGGGGATTCTGTTCGCGCGCGGCGCGCGACATGCGCGCGTGTCGATGTCGCGTCGCATCGCGTTCTGGTTCGGCCTGATCGCCCTTTATGTCGCGCTCCACACGCGCCTCGATTATTTCTTCGAGCATGAATTCTTCATGCATCGGCTGCAGCATCTCGTGCTGCATCATCTCGGACCGTTCCTGATCGCATTGTCGTATCCCGGCGCGGCATTGCGCGCGGGCGTTCCGTTCGCATGGCGGCAACGCTGGCTGCGCCCGGCCGCGCAGAGCCGCGTGGCGCGCGTGTTCTTCGATATCGTGTTCAATCCCGTGATCGCGGTCGCGCTGTTCGTCGGGCTGATCTACTTCTGGCTGCTTTCGCCGATCCACTTCAAGGCGATGCTCGATTACCGGCTCTACCGCGTGATGAACTGGAGCATGGTGATCGACGGCCTGCTGTTCTGGTGGCTGATTCTGGATCCACGCCCGGCGCCGCCCGCGCGGCTCGCGCCCGGTCGACGCGTTCTCGTCGTGATCGCCGCGATTCCGCCGCAGATCATTCTCGGCGCTTATATCTTCTTCACGCCGCACGAGTTGTATCCGATCTATTCGATCTGCGGCCGCGCGTTCACGTGGATCACGCCGATGCGCGATCAGCAGATCGGCGGTCTCTTGCTGTGGATTCCGGGATCGATGATGAGCGTCATCGGCGCGCTGATCGCGCTACGCCACTGGTTGCGGCTGTCGGCGCGATCGCGGCTGAGAAAGGAACGTGTCGGACGCGGCGCGGGTGCGCCGGTCAACGGCCCGAAGGCCACGACTTCATGAACCGAAGCCGGGGCGGCGCATCCATACGTGCGGAATGCCGTCTTCGTCATGCAGACCCGACGACGGCACGAAGCCGAACGCGCCGTAAAAGCGCTGCAGATGCGCCTGCGCATGCAGGCTGACCGGCTGATCCGGCCATTGCTTCAGGATGTGCTCAAGCGCGCGCTCGAGCATCGCGTTGCCGAGCTTCAGACCGCGAAAGTTGGCCGTCGTCAGCACGCGGCCGATGCGTACTTCCTTCTCGCTCTCGTCCGGGTGTCCCGGCAACAGCACGCGCAGGTAGCCCGCGAGCGCGGGACGCTTCTCGCCCTTGCCGTAAGCGAAAAGGTGCCACGCATCGACATCGAGTCCGTCGATGTCGCCATACACGCAATTCTGCTCGACGACGAACACGGCGCTACGCGCGGCGAGCATGTCGTAGACCTCGGTGGTCGTCAGGTCGTCGAAGCGCTTCCAGCGCCATTCGAGTTCGGAGCGTTGGTCGGTCATTTGGATTTGTGTGGCAGAAGTATGGCAATTATGCCGTGCCGCGACGGGGACGCAGAATCGGCTGGATGCCGGCGTGCCGAAAAGAAAAAAGCCCTGACGGATCAGGGCTTTTCAAGTGGAGGCGCGGACCGGAGTCGAACCGGTCTAAACGGCTTTGCAGGCCGCTGCATAACCGCTTTGCTACCGCGCCACAAGCGGTTTTGGTGCTTACCGGCATGATGCCGGCTGAATCACCAAACAAAAAGGGAAGCTTGGCTTCCCCTTTGACTGGAGCGGGAGACGAGTCTCGAACTCGCGACCTCAACCTTGGCAAGGTTGCGCTCTACCAACTGAGCTACTCCCGCAATATCCTGCAATGCTGAAACTGCCGGTTCCGATGCCCCGTTGCGCTTCGCCAATTCAGCGCCGATGACATCAAACCTTCAAAATCTGGAGCGGGAGACGAGTCTCGAACTCGCGACCTCAACCTTGGCAAGGTTGCGCTCTACCAACTGAGCTACTCCCGCATTTACTGCTGCTCTTTTGCTGTTGCTTCGCTTATTGCGTCGCGCCGTGCATCAGAGAAACGAGATTATGTAGAAGCCAAAGAGGGCTGTCAACTGTTTTGTGAGAGGAATTTTTCGGCTCGGCGCAATTTCTGCAATGTGCCGTTCGCTCGTCTCAAAGCATGCCGCCGCGCTCGCGAATCTGGGGCCACGCGAGCTTCATGTAGTAGAGCATCGACCAGACGGTGAGGAACGCCGCGACGTAGATGAGCCACAAGCCCCACACGCGCGTGTCGATCATCCACGGCGTGCCGGCGATCTTCAGCGGCCCGTAGAAAAGCAGCATCGGAATCGCGACCATCTGACATACGGTCTTGAACTTGCCGAGCTGATTCACCGCGACGCTCTTCGATGCGCCGATCTGCGCCATCCATTCGCGCAGCGCGGAAATCGTGATCTCGCGTCCGACGATGATGAGCGCGATCACCGCATTCAGCCGCGACAGCTGCACGAGCACGAGCAGCGCGGCCGTGACCATCAGCTTGTCGGCGACCGGATCGAGGAACGCGCCGAACGAAGACGTCTGATTGAGCTTGCGCGCAAGAAAGCCGTCGAACCAGTCGGTGAGTGCGGCGAGCACGAAGATAAGCATGCCGAGCAGGTTGCGATGCTCCGGGCTCATCATCATGTCCGGCAAATAGAACACGCCCACCACGAGCGGAATCAGCACGATTCGCAGCCACGTCAGGAAGATCGGTAGATTGAACGGCATGGGCGAAAGCGCTTGATGGACGTGTAAGGAAGCCGCCATTGTGCCGCGTCGACTCCGCGCTCACAAGGCGCGCCGCCCGCGCAGCGCGCCTCGCAGCCGGCTCTCGCGGCTCAATGCAACTGACGATAAATCTGCTGCGCGAGCGCAAGCGAAATGCCTTCGACGCTCGCCAGGTCCTCGACGCTCGCCGCCTGCACGCCGCGCAAACCGCCGAAGCGCGACAGCAGCCGCTGACGCCGTTTCGCACCGACACCTTCCAGCTCTTCCAGTCGCGAAGTCTGTCGCGCTTTCGCCCGCTTCGCGCGCATGCCGGTGATCGCGAAGCGGTGCGCCTCGTCGCGGATCTGCGCGACGAGCATCAGCGCCGCGCTTTCCTTGCCGAGCTCGAGCGCGCTGCGGCCGTCGGCGAACACCAGCGTTTCGAGCCCCACCTTGCGCCCTTCCCCCTTCGCAACACCGACCAGCATGCCGTGATCCAGCCCGAGCTCGGAGAAAACCTGCCGCGCGATCTCGACCTGCCCCTTGCCGCCGTCGATCAGCACGATGTTGGGCAGCGTGCCGCCCGCGGCCACGGGTTCGGCGGCATCGGGCGTGACGTTGGGATCGGCGGCATCGTCGGGTTGCAGGGTCGCCGCTTCGTCGTTCGCGTTCGCGGCTGCCTGCGCGACCATCTTCTCGTAGCGGCGCGTGAGCACCTGGCGCATCGCCGCGTAGTCATCGCCGGGCGTGATGCCGTTGATGTTGTAGCGCCGGTATTCGCCCGACTGCATCTTGTGATGGTGATACACGACGCACGACGCCTGCGTCGCCTCGCCCATCGTATGACTGATGTCGAAGCACTCGATGCGCAGTTGCGCGAGATCGTCCATCTCCATCGAGAGCGTCTCCGCGAGCGAGCGCGTGCGCGCCTGCTGCGAGCCTTGCTCCGACAAAAGCCGCGCGAGCGCGAGCTTCGCGTTGTTTTCGGCCATCGAGAGCCACGCGCGTTTCTGGCCCTGCGGCTGACGCAGCAGCGTGACCTTGTGGCCCGCCTGTTCCGTCAGCAAATCGACGAGTTCGCGGCTCGACGGCGCATGACTCACGACGAGCACCGGCGGCACGCGATTGCCGATGTAATGCTGCGCCATGAAGGCTTCGAGCACTTCGGATTCGAGCGCGCCTTCGCGCGGCTCGGGTTCGGTTTCCGGATCGGCTTGCACCGGCTCGACGCTCGTCTGCGCGGAAGTCTCAACTGCAACGGGCGCGCCCGATTCCGCTTCGTCGACTTCGGGGAGATCGACGACATCGGGGAGATCGTCTTCATCGTCCAGCGCTATCGCGCTTTCGACGTGCGCCGGGAAATACGCCTTGTCGCCGAGATGCCGGCCGCCGCGCACCATCGCGAGATTCACGCAGACCTTACCGCCGAGCGCGACGACCGCGAGGATATCGACGTCGCTCTCGCCGCCGACTTCGATCGCCTGCTGGTGCAGCACCGTCGACAGCGAGCTCATCTGATTGCGCACCGCCGCGGCCTGCTCGAATTTCAGATCGGCGGCGAACGCGTGCATCTTCTGCTCCAGCTCCTTCATCACTTCGCCCTGACGCCCGAGCAAAAAGCGCGATGCGTTCGACACATCGCGCGCGTAGTCCTCTTCCGTGATGAGTCCCGTGCACGGCGCCGTGCAGCGCCCGATCTGATGCAGGAGGCACGGCCGCGTGCGGTTGTTGAAGACCGAGTCCTCGCACGTGCGCAACTGGAATACGCGCTGCAGGATCTGGATGCTCTCGCGCACCGCCCACGCGCTCGGAAACGGGCCGAAGTACTGGTTTTTCTTGTCGACCGCGCCGCGATAGTAGGCCATGCGCGGAAACTTGTGGCCCGTGAGCTTGAGAAACGGATACGACTTGTCGTCGCGAAAGAGAATGTTGTAGCGCGGCGCGAGCGCCTTGATGAGATTGTTCTCGAGCAGCAGCGCTTCGGCTTCCGAACGCGTGACGGTCGTCTCGATCTTGCGGATGCGCGTGACCATCATCGCGATGCGCGGCGAATGCAGCGTCTTCGTGAAGTAGCTCGACACGCGCTTTTTCAGATTGCGCGCCTTGCCGACGTAGAGCACGTTGCCGTCGCCGTCGTAATAGCGGTACACGCCGGGCAGATGCGGCAATTGCGCGAGCGTCTTCTTCGGGTCGAAATGCGGTTGGGGGGCGTCGGTGTCGGTCATGCAGCAAGGGTGACGGAAAAGCATCGGCACGACGGTGAGCCGTGCCAGGCGCGTTATCTTAGAATCGCCAGTTTAGAACATTAAACCGCGCGCCTTCATCCTCATGACTCCACATCCCGCCGACCCGGAACTCGCCTGCGACATCTTCTGCGCAGTCGTCGACAACTTCGGCGACATCGGCGTGTGCTGGCGTCTCGCGCGGCAGTTGCGCGCGGAGCACGGCTGGCGCGTGCGTCTTTTCGTCGACGACCTGAAGGTCTTCCATGCGCTCTGCCCCGAAGTCGACTCGGCGCTTTCGCGTCAGGATGCGATGGGCGTCGCGATCGAGCGCTGGCACGCGCCGTCGCACGCCGGCGATACGCTCGCCATCCCGGATGTCGTGATCGAGGCGTTCGGGTGCGAGTTGCCGCACGCGTACATCGCCGCGATGGCGCGCCGCGAGCCGAAGCCCGTCTGGATCAATCTCGAATATCTGAGCGGCGAGGACTGGGTCGCCGATTTCCACATGCGGCCGTCTCCGCACCCGCGTTATCCGCTCGACAAGAGCTTCTTCTTTCCAGGTCTCGGCAAGGGCACGGGCGGCGTGCTGAAGGAGCGCGATCTCGATACGCGACGCGAGCACTTCGATGCGCACGCATGGTGGCGCGAGCGCGTCGGCATCGCGCGGCCGGGCGATGGCGAAACGGTCGTGTCGCTCTTCGCCTATGAAAATCCGGCGGTCGACACGCTGCTCGCGCAATGGCGCGACGGCGACGCGCCCGTCGTCCTGCTCGTGCCCGAAGGCCGCATTTCCGGCGCACTCGCGCGCTTTTTCGGCTTGCCGAACTTTGCGGCCGGCACGTCGGCGAGTGCGGGCGCGTTGCGGGCGCACGCGCTCGGCTTCGTCGAGCAGCCGCGCTTCGACGAGTTGCTCTGGGCCGCCGACATCAACTTCGTGCGCGGCGAGGATTCCTTCGTGCGCGCGCAATGGGCGCACAAGCCGTTCGTCTGGCAAATCTATCCGCAAGCCGACGACGCCCATCTGCCGAAACTCGACGCCGCGCTCGCGCATTACACAGGCACGCTCGATCCGTCCGCCCGCGAGGCCGTCGCGCGCTTCTGGCACGCGTGGAACGGCGCGAGCGCGCCCGACTGGGCCGATTTCTGGCGTCATCGGCAGAAGCTGGAGACGTGCGCGGCGCGCTGGGCGAAGGAACTGGCGGGCGTCGGCGATCTGGCGGGCAATCTCGTCGCCCATGCGGCCTCGCGTCTGGGCCGATGAGCATCGACTCACGGCGTTTCCCGCCGCGCCATGCGACTGGCCAAACAAGCAAAAAGTCAGTTAAAATAAGCGGTTATCCGAGGAAGCAGGTCGCAGTTTCATCATTACGCCGCGCGGGACCGCCCGAAGGCGAGTCTCTCCCTCGTTAGCCAGAACTCTCGCACGGTGGCGGCAATAAAAACCGGCAGCGCCGCCGTCCGATCGATTCATTCCAGGCATTCAAGCCAAATCCTTTTGTACAGGACCTAGTTTTATGAAGACCGCACAAGAACTCCGCGTCGGCAACGTCGTCATGATCGGCAACGATGCCATGGTCGTGCAGCGCGCCGAGTACAACAAATCGGGCCGCAACTCCGCGGTCGTCAAGATGAAGTTCAAGAACCTGCTGACGGCCGCCGGCATGGAAACCGTCTACAAGGCGGACGACAAGTTCGACGTCGTCGTGCTTGACCGCAAGGAAGTGACGTACTCGTACTTCGCGGACCCGATGTACGTCTTCATGGACGCCGACTACAACCAGTTCGAAGTCGAAGCCGAAATGATGGGCGACGCGCTCAACTACCTCGAAGACGGCATGGCTTGCGAAGTCGTGTTCTACAACGAGAAGGCCATCTCGGTCGAACTGCCGACCACGCTGGTTCGCGAGATCGTCTACACGGAACCGGCCGTCAAGGGCGACACGTCGTCGGGCAAGGTGCTGAAGACCGCCAAGCTGAACACCGGTTTCGAACTGCAAGTGCCGCTCTTCTGCAACATCGGCGACAAGATCGAAATCGACACCCGCACGAACGAATATCGCAGCCGCGCGTAAGCCTCGCGCCGCCGCATCGTAAGCAGAGCGGCCGCCGCAACGGCTCGCCGCCATTCCAAAAAAGCGCCCCTTCGCGGGCGCTTTTTCTTTTGCATGAATTTTTTGACAAATTCAGGCAAACTTTACCGGTCGCGCCCCGATAAGTTTTGTCGACAATTCACGCAAGCATCCGCGCCCGGCCCGCGCGATTCGCTTCCATCGGCAAAATTAACTGCTTGGCACGATTTCTGCTCGAACGTGCAAATCCAGAATTCAGAACCGACATGCACAGCACGCCTTTCATCCAGAGCCGGTTTCTGATCGTCGCGGCGCTCGCACTGCCCGCCTTCGCTTTCACTGCCGGCTGCAAGTCCACCCCGGCGACATCGGCGAACACGAACGGAGGCAGCGATATCGCCACCGACGACGCAGCGCTTGCCGCGCGTGTGAAAGCCGCGCTCGTCGCGGATCCGGCGCTCAAGGTCTTGCCGATGAGCGTCGCGACCTATCGCGGCGTCGTGCAGTTGTCGGGATATGTGGATTCGGAGGTACAGATTCAAAAAGCGCTCGCCGTGGCGCGTGGCGTGCCGGGCGTGCAATCCGTCAGCAACGAATTGCATCTCAGGCCGCAATGACGCGCGCAGCACCCCGAGATGACGAACGAGTAACGCAGGACGAAAACCGCAGCGGGTGACGCGCCAGACGCCGGAACGAGGCGCCGTTTCCCGCCCACGAACCGCCCGATCCCACGCGGAGACGGCGCACTACAGTCCACTTTGATACGTTGGTCCGCCATGCCACACGCACTGATTGTCGAAGACGATCCTAATAGCCTCTCCGGCCTGTCCGCGATCCTCACGGCAGACGGCTTTTCCGTCGATACAGCGACGACGCTCGCCGAGGCGCGCTCCGCGCTGACCCGCTTCATTCCGGATGTCGTGCTGATCGACCTGAATCTTCCGGACGGCTCCGGCCTCGACCTGTTGCCGAGCCTGCCCTCGCAACCACCCGATGGCGCGTTGCCCGTCATCGTGATGACCGGCAATGCGACGGTCGAAAGCGCGATCGAAGGTCTGCGGCACGGCATCTGGGACTATCTGCTGAAACCGGTGAACATTCCGCGTCTGCGCAGCCTCCTCGCGCGCATACCGCGGCCGTACGAGCTCACCGAGGAAGTCCAGGCGCTGCGTTCGACGTTGCGCGAACTGGGCCATTTCGGCGACATGATCGGCCGCAGCGCCGCGATGCAGCACGTCTACGATCTGATCGAGCACACCGCGCCGACGGAAGCCGCCGTGCTGATCTGCGGCGAGCCGGGCACGGGCAAGAAGATCGCGGCGCGCACGATTCATCAGCTGAGCCGTCGCCGCAAAGGCCCGTTCGTCACCTTCGATTGCTCCGCGAGCCGCAATAGCGACGGCTCGCAGCGCTCGATGGAAAGCATCCTCTTCGGCCACGAGCGCAACGCGTTCGCCGGCGCGGAGAACCGCGAGCCGGGCCTGCTCGAACAGGCGGGCGGCGGCACGCTGTTCCTCGACCAGATCGATTCGCTGCCTCCCGCTCAACAGGAAGCGCTCTTGCGCGCGCTCGATTCGCAGACCTTCATGCGCGTAGGCGGCAGCAACCGCATCATGACGGACTTCCGGCTGATCGCCGCGTCGCGCCTGCCGATGCGCGAGGCGGTCGCGAGCGGCGCGATGCGCGAGGATCTGTTTCAGCGCCTGTCGGCGTCGTCGATCATGTTGCCGCCGCTGCGCGATCGCGACGACGACATCGCGTTGATCGCGGAAACGCTCGTCGATGAACTGAACCGCGAGAATCACATCGCCGGGATCACGAGCGGCTCGCCGAAGCGCATCAGCCCGGCGTTCATTCGCGAGTGCATCACGAGCGAATGGCCGGGCAATGTGCGCGAAATGCGCGAGCGCGTGCGGCGCGCGTATCACGCGTCGGGCGAAACCATCGAGACATTGCGCGTCGATGAGCCGGGCGGCCTCGGCGGACGCGGCCTGAACGGCAGCAGCGTGCAGGTGACGGTCGGCACCGCGCTCGCGGATGTCGAAGACATGCTGATCCGCGCGACGCTCGAAGCGGTCGGCGGCACGCGTCATCGCGCGGCGACGCTGCTCGGCATCAGCCCGAAGACCCTCTACAACAAGCTGCAGAGGATGAAGCTGGAATCGTCGTGATTCACGGCGGCGCCAAAAGCAAAACGCCACGATTCGAGTCGTGGCGTTTTCGTTTTAGCCGAGCATCTCTTTGACGAGTGCGCGCGCCGCCTGATAGTCGGCGTGCGCCTGCAGCTTGCTCCAGCGCAGCGCCTTGCCGCGCGGACGCATCTGCCTCAGGCGTTGCTCCGATGCCTTCGGCGGCGTATAGCGCAACTGCTCCAGCACCTTGCCCGCCTCGTCCGGCTGATTGCAGATCAGCACCATGTCGCAGCCCGCCGTCAGCGCGGCAGTGGCCGCTTCGGTGAGCGTGCCGCCCGCGCGGGCCGCTTCCATCGACAGATCGTCGCTGAAGATCGCGCCGTTGAAGCCGAGCTTGCCGCGCAGGATGTCCTGCAGCCAGATGCGCGAGAAGCCGGCGGGCTTATCGTCGACCTGCGTGTAGATGACGTGCGCGGGAATCACCGATGACAGCGACATGCCGAGCCAGTCGTACGGACGCGCGTCAGTAGCGAGGATTTCTTCGAGCGTGCGATCGTCGGTCGGCAGCGCGACGTGCGAATCGGCTTCGGCGAAACCGTGACCCGGAAAGTGCTTGCCGCAGTTCGCCATGCCGGCGAGCGCGAGGCCGTGATTCAGGCTCTTCGCGAGCATCGTCACGACGCGCGGATCGCTGTGCAGCGCGCGATCGCCGACGACCTTCGACTGTCCGTAATTCAGATCGAGCACCGGCGTGAAGCTCATGTCGATGCCGCACGCGCGCAATTCCGCTGCGAGCACGTAGCCGAACGCGGTGGCGGCTTTCGTCGCGGCGAGCACGTCGCGGTCCCACAGTTCGCCCAGCTTGCCCGGCGCGGGGAGCACCGTGAAGCCGTCGGTGCGAAAGCGCTGCACGCGCCCGCCTTCGTGATCGACGGCGATCAGGATATCGTCGCGCACCGCGCGGATCGCATCCGTCAGCGCGACGAGCTGAGCGCGGTTCTCGAAATGCCGCGCGAACAGAATGATGCCGCCGGTCATCGAATGGGTGAGGCGCTCGATATCCGCGTCGTTCAGCGTCGTGCCGGCGACGTCGAACATGACGGGCCCGGGAGTGCGTTTCATCGGATTCAATTGGTTTCTTGTGTGTAAATTGGATTGATCTCAGGCCTGATCGGGCACTTCCGCGATGACGAACGACACCGCGTAGTCACGCTCGTCGCTGACTGTCACCTTCGCCGTGATGCCGCGTTGCGCGAGCCATTCGGCCAGCTCGCCGGACGCGGCGATCATCGGCTTGCCGCTCGGCTCGTTGAGCGTCTGCAGCGCGCGCCAGGTCATCGGCCAGCGCATGCCGAGGCCGATCGCCTTCGAGAACGCTTCCTTGGCCGAAAAGCGCGTCGCGAGAAACGCGAGGCCGCGTACTTCCGAGCGCGCGTTGCGCGCGTGATAGATGCGCAACTCGTCGGGGCCGAGCACCTTTTCGGCGAAGCGTCCTTTCGTGCGCCGCATCACCGCCGCGACGCGGCTCACCTGCACGACGTCCGTGCCGATTCCGTAGATGGCCATGACGTGCTCAGCGAGCGTGGATCGACGCGAGGCGCGACGCGACCATGATCGCCTTCATCTCGCGCACGGCGTTGTCCCAGCCCGCGAAAATCGAGTGCGCGACGATCGCGTGCCCGATGTTCAGCTCGACGATGCCCGCCAGCGCGGCGATCGCCTGCACGTTCGTGTAGTGCAGTCCGTGGCCCGCGTTCACCTTGAGCCCGAGCGAGTTGCCGAAATCGACGCTCGCCGCGACGCGCTCGAACTCGCGCTGCTGTTCGGCTTCGTCGTGGGCTTCGGCATATCGACCCGTGTGCAGTTCGATCACCGGCGCGCCCGCTTCGTGCGCCGCGCGAATCTGCGTCTCGTCCGGATCGATGAAGAGCGAAACGCGCGCGCCCGCGTCGGCAAGCTGCCGGCACGCGGCCTTCACCTCCTCGAAGCGGCCCGCGACATCGAGGCCGCCTTCGGTCGTCACCTCCTGGCGCTTTTCCGGCACGAGGCAGACATCGTGCGGCCTGATCTCGCACGCGATGTCGAGCATCTCGCGCGTCACCGCGCACTCGAGATTCATGCGCGTTTTCAAAAGCGGTCGCAGCGTGCGCACATCGGCATCCACGATATGGCGGCGATCTTCGCGCAAGTGCAGCGTGATGACGTCGGCGCCCGCTTCCTCGGCGGCGAGCGCCGCGCGGATCGGATCGGGATACGACGTGCCGCGCGCATTGCGCAACGTGGCGACGTGATCGATGTTCACGCCCAGATCGATCACGCTCGCTGGCGATGAGAGAAAGAAGCTCATAGTTTTTGCAGGTCGATCAATATCTGACGGGTGGCGAGCGGCGTGCCGCCCAGGTAATGGTTCAGCAGGAAGCGCATCAGCGTTTTGCTCTGCGCGGCCGTCTGCGGACTGGTGTAGTCGTCGCGCTCCATGTCGATGAGCGTCTGCCCCGAAATCACCGGCCAGGGTGCGGGAAGATCGTCGGACGCTTCGCGCACGCCGCGGTCCGGATCGAACACATAACGGCCTTCGGCCACGACCGGCTGGCGCGTGACGGTGCGCGTGAGATTCATCGCATAGCCGGTTTCGCGCAGAAGCACGCGCTCGAACGAACGCAACACTTGCACGGCGGGCTCGTCGTGCGCGAGGCGAGAGAGCGTCAGCACGTAATGATTGAAGAGCGCCGGATGCGCGTCTTCGCGCGCGCAGAACTTGACGAGCAACTCGTTCACGTAGAAGCCGCAAAGCAACGCGTCGCCGGCCAGCGGCAGCATGCCGCCGACCCATTCGGCGGTCGTCAGCGTGCGGACTTCGCCCTTGCCGGACCAGGAGAGGCCCAGCGGCTGAAACGTCTGCAGCACGCCGCGCAACGCGGAATGCGGGCGTTTCGCGCCTTTCGCGACGAGCGCGACGCGGCCGAAATCGCGCGAAAACACGTCGATGATGAGGCTCGTCTCGCGATACGGATAGCTGTGCAGCACGAAGCCCGGCTGCTCGGCGATACGAAAGTCGGAGCGCGGCGCGGCGCGCGGCCGCTTCTCGCCGCTCCCGGCAACGGACGATGACGACGATGTCCGCCTGGACTTCGGCACGGCGCGCGCGGCCGGGCGCTCGTCCGCGTCGAAATCGTCGGCGGGACGATCATCGGCGGGTGGAATCATCCGGGCGTCGTTCGAGCCGTCGTCCATGCATCACTCGTAGCCGTATGCGCGCAGGCCCGCTTCGTTGTCTGCCCAGCCGCTCTTCACCTTGACGAAGGTCTCGAGATACACGGGGCCATCGAAGAGCTTCTCCATGTCGAGTCGCGCTTCCGTGCTGATCTGCTTCAGCTTCGCGCCCTTCTGGCCGATGATCATCGCCTTATGGGTGTCGCGGTCGACGAGAATCGTCGCGAAGACGCGGCGCAGACGCCCTTCGGTTTCGAACTTTTCGATGAGCACCGTGCTCGTGTACGGCAACTCGTCGCCGGTCCAGCGAAAGACCTTCTCGCGCAGGATTTCGGCCGCGAGGAAGCGCTCGCTCCGATCGGTCAGATCGTCCTCGCCGTAGATCGGCTCGCCTTCCGGCAGATAGGGCTTGATGACCGACATGAGCCGCTTGATGTCCTCGGGATGCTTGGCCGACAGCGGCACGATCTCGCGGAAGTCACGCAGCGCCGACATCTGCTGCATGAAGGGAAAGAGCGAATCCTTGTCGCCGACGCGATCGAGCTTGTTCGCGATCAGCAGCGTGGGCGTGCCGGCCGGAATCAGGTCGAGCACTTTCTGGTCGTCGGGACCGAAACGGCCCGCTTCGATCACGAAGAGAATCGCATCGACGGAAGTCAGCGTCGACGTCACCGCGCGGTTCAGCGAGCGGTTGAGCGCGCCGCTGTGGCGCGTCTGGAAACCGGGCGTATCGACGAAGATGTACTGCGCGTCCTCGAACGTATTGATGCCGGTGATGCGATGGCGAGTGGTCTGCGCCTTGCGCGAGGTGATGCTCACCTTCTGACCGACGAGCGCGTTCATCAGCGTCGACTTGCCGACGTTGGGACGGCCGACGATCGCGACCATGCCGCAGCGGAAACCAGAAGAAGTAGGAGCGTTCATAGATGTGTGCGGCAATAAATCGTTGGGGCGCGTGTGCGCGATAGGCGCGGCGGCACGCGTCAGTGGCCGGCGTCGGCGGCGCGCACGACGTGGCTGGTCGCATCGGGGCCCGCGGCGTTACTCGTTTCGGTGTCGGCTGCGGAATCGTCTTCGCGATCGCCGGAAGGTGCGGGCTTGTCTGCGTTCGCGCTACGCTCGGACGGCTCCGTCGAATCGCTCTTCGCTGCTTTTTCCGGCTTGTGGATCACGGCGCGTTCGGTTTTGTCGGCGGCTGCGTACGCGCTCGCGGACGGCTCGACATGCGTCGCGCGGATCACGGCGAGCGGCGCGGTGGCCGGGCGTTCCTGCGCAGCGGATTGCGCGCCGTGCGGACCATGATGGCGCTCGCGCCGGTCGGGAGAACGCAGATCGAGCGCCGTCTGGATACCGGTCACGCCGGGCACCACTTCCGGTTCGACCAGCTTCGCGGCGCGCGCGCCCTTGCGCTTCGGCTTCACGCCGAGCGTCGGCGCGGCGGCCGCCACTTCGTCGAGCGCTTTTTTGGCGGCGGCCTGTTCGGCGGCGCGGCGGCTCGCGCCGGAACCCGACACCTTCACGTCGAGCTTCGGCACCGTGCATTCGACTTCGAACTGCTGATTGTGCGCGGCGCCGTGAGTCGCGATGACCGTGTAAGTCGGCAGCGCGATCTTGTGTCCCTGGAGATATTCTTGCAGCAGCGTCTTCGCATCCTTGCCGATGGTGCGCGGATCGATGTGATCGAGCACCGGCGTGTAGAGCCGCTTGATGACCGTGTACGCAGCGTCGAAACCGCCGTCGAGGAAGATCGCGCCGAAGATGGCTTCGAGGGTATCGGCGAGAATCGACGGACGGCGGAAGCCGCCGCTGCGCAGTTCGCCTTCGCCGAGCCGCAGGCCCTCGGACACGTTGAGTGCCTGCGCGATTTCGTAAAGCGACTGCTGTTTGACCAGATTCGCACGCACGCGCGACAGGTCGCCTTCGTCGAGTTTGCCGAATCGTTGGAACAAAAGCGCCGCCACCACGCAATTTAGAACGGAATCGCCGAGAAATTCGAGCCGTTCATTGTGCGTGGCGCTGTGACTGCGGTGGGTCATCGCCTGGCGCAGTAATTCCGCATTGCGAAATTCGTACCGCAGCCGGCTTTCCAACGGAGAAGATGGCATGGAGAGAGTATAACGCGGGCGCGCGGGCGGACGATTCCGCCGGTCCACGCCGGAAAACGCGTGGCGAGACGGTGTTAGCCGCGCTTCTTCACGCCGTTTCGAAGCTTGTTTTTATCAAGACGAACGCCGGCTGTCTTATCGGGACGAGCCGGCGTTGCGCATATCACTGGAAGGAGCCGATGCGCTTCAGGTTGCTGAAGTTCATCCAGATGAAGAACGCGCGCCCGACGATATTCTTGTCCGGCACGAAGCCCCAGTAGCGGCTGTCCGCGCTGTTGTCGCGGTTATCGCCCATCATGAAGTAGTTGCCCGGCGGCACCTTGCATGTGACGCCCTGCGCGTTGTAGTTGCAGTTGTCGCGAAACGGGAAGTCGTCCGCGCCGACGACGAACGGCGGCACCTGCGGATTGTTCAGGATCGCGTTCTTGCGTCCGTCGAGGTCTTCCTCGAACTGTTTCGCGTAACCGATGCGCTCGTCGTCGAAATAGTCGGGCAGCGGGGTTTCGGGCACCGGCTTGCCGTTGATCGTGAGCTTCTTGTCTTCATACGCGACCGTGTCGCCCGGCAGACCGATCACACGCTTGATGTAGTCGACCGATTCGTCCTTCGGGTAGCGGAACACCACGACGTCGCCGCGCTTGAGCGGGCCGCCGTTTGTCATCTTCGTGTTGGTGATCGGCATGCGCAGGCCGTATTCGTACTTGTTCACGAGGATGAAGTCGCCGACGAGCAAGGTCGGAACCATCGAGCCGGACGGAATCTTGAAAGGCTCGATGATGAACGAGCGCACCACGAACACCGCGAGAATCACCGGAAAGAAGCTCGCCGTGTATTCCAGCCACCACGGCTGGCGGAGTTTGTCATCGCGCAGGCGGGCGCGCGTCTGCGTGGCGTTTTCATCGGCGAAACGCTCGCCGACGCGCTCCTGCTGGCGATCGAACTCGACCACCGCGGCCTCGGCGACGCGCCGCCGTTGCGGCAGAAACACCAGTTTGTCCAGCACCCATGCAATACCCGTCAATACGACGAGAATCAAAAGAATCAATGCGAAATTCATCAATCGCTTCCGGTTGTTATCGTTGTTTGCCTCGCGGCGCCAGCGTCATTCATCGACGCGCAGAATCGCCAGGAAAGCCTCTTGCGGGATTTCGACCGAACCGACCTGCTTCATGCGCTTCTTGCCGGCCTTCTGCTTTTCGAGCAGCTTCTTCTTGCGCGATATGTCGCCGCCGTAGCACTTCGCGAGCACGTTCTTGCGCAGCGCCTTGATGTTCTCGCGCGCGATGATGTTCGAGCCGATGGTCGCCTGAATCGCCACGTCGTACATCTGACGCGGAATCAGCTCGCGCATCTTCGAAGCCACTTCGCGGCCACGATGCTGGCTTTGCGAGCGGTGCACGATGACCGACAGCGCATCGACCTTGTCGCCGTTGATGAGCATATCCACCTTGACTACATCGGCCGCGCGATATTCCTTGAATTCGTAGTCCATCGACGCATAGCCGCGCGACGTCGACTTCAGGCGGTCGAAGAAGTCCAGCACGATTTCCGCCATCGGGATTTCGTAGGTCAACTGCACCTGACGGCCGTGATACTGCATGTTGATCTGCTGGCCGCGCTTGTTCGTGCACAGCGTGATGACCGAGCCGACATATTCCTGCGGCATGTACAGGTTCACGGTGACGATCGGCTCGCGCACTTCCTCGATCTTCGGCGGCTCCGGCATCTTCGCCGGGTTTTCGACGGAGATGGTCGTGCCGTCGCGCTGCACGACCTGGTAGATCACCGTCGGCGCCGTGGTGATGAGGTCCATGTCGAACTCGCGCTCGAGCCGCTCCTGCACGATTTCCATGTGCAGCAGACCGAGAAAGCCGCAGCGGAAACCGAAGCCGAGCGCCTGCGACACTTCGGGCTCGTATTGCAGCGAGGCATCGTTAAGCTTCAGCTTTTCGAGCGACTCGCGCAGCGCGTCGTACTGATTCGCCTCGACCGGATAGAGGCCGGCGAAAACCTGCGGCTTCACTTCCTTGAAACCCGGCAGCGGCGCTTCGGCGGCGCGGGTCGAGAGCGTGACGGTATCGCCCACTTTCGCGGCCGTCAGTTCCTTGATGCCCGCGATTACGAAGCCCACCTGCCCCGCCGAAAGCTGCGCGAGGTTCGTCGACTTCGGCGCGAAGACGCCAACGTGCTCGACCGGGTATTGCGCGCCGGTCGCCATCATCTTGATCTTGTCTTTCGGCTTCAGCGTGCCGTTGACGATGCGCACCAGCATCACGACGCCGACGTAGTTGTCGAACCACGAATCGATGATGAGCGCCTGCAGCGGCGCTTCCGTATCGCCCTTCGGCGGCGGCACCTTCGCGATCAGCGATTCGAGCACGTCCTCGACGCCCAGACCGGTCTTGGCGCTGCAATGCACGGCGTCGGTCGCGTCGATGCCGATCACGTCCTCGATTTCGGAGATCGCGTTCTCGGGATTCGCCGCCGGCAAGTCGATCTTGTTCAACACCGGCACGACCTCGACGCCCAGCTCGATCGCGGTGTAGCAGTTCGCGACGGTTTGCGCCTCGACACCCTGACTCGCATCGACGACGAGGAGCGCGCCCTCGCACGCAGACAGCGAGCGGCTGACTTCGTAGGAGAAGTCGACGTGCCCCGGCGTATCGATCAGGTTCAGGTTGTAGACCTTGCCGTCACGCGCCTTGTAGGTGAGCGCCGCAGTTTGCGCCTTGATCGTGATGCCGCGCTCGCGCTCGAGGTCCATCGAATCGAGCACCTGCGCTTCCATCTCACGGTCGGACAAGCCGCCGCACAACTGGATGATGCGGTCGGCGAGCGTCGACTTGCCGTGGTCGATGTGCGCAATGATCGAGAAGTTACGAATATGGTCCATTCAGTGCCGCAAGCCCGAAAAAAGCGAAAAAGGCGCGCCCTCACCAACGCGGAGCACGCCTTGAAAATTTGGGGAAAACTTCAGCATTTTAGCCGAAAACAGGGTTGCCCCGGCGGATTTCGCCTCTGCCGGACTCACGGCTCACGCGCGCCGAGCGCCGCGTACACGGCGCGCGGGTCGAGCCGGTACTGGCACAACTCGACGCCGTCGAGCGTGAGCACCGGTACGCGCTCGTCGTAGCGCGCCTCCAGCAGCGGATCTTCATCGATGTCGATCCATTCGACGCCCCGGCCGTGCCGCGCGGCGATCGGCTCCAGTTCGGCCCGCATGTCCTCGCACAGATGACACCAGGCGCGCCCGTACAGGACAAAAGGCGCGCCCGAAGCCGAAATCATGCGCTTACTTCTGCGCCGGCACGCGCGGGCGCAGCGGCACGAACTGCGTGTTGTCGCCGCGACGCACGAGAATCGCGACCATCTTGCTGGCGTCCAGACCTTGCGCGACTTCCTGGAACTGCTTCGCGCTCGTGATATCCGTATCGCCGATGCGCATGACGATGTCGCCCTTCTGGAAGCCCGCGCGCGCCGCCGGCCCTTCGACGGCATCGACCTGAACGCCGCTCGACAGCTTGAGCGCCTTCTTCTGATCCGCCGGAATGTCGCTCACCGCCATCCCGAGCGAATTGCTCGCGCGCTCCTTCGGTTGCGGCGCCTTCTTCTGCTCGGTCTTCGCGACCTTGTCCGGCTGCATCTCGGCGATCGTCACCGACAGATCGCGCGTCTGGCCCTTGCGCCAGATCGTCAGCGTGGTCTTCGTGCCGGGCTTCGTGTCGCCGACCATGCGCGGCAGATCGGTCGCGGTCTCGACATTCTGGCCGTTGAACTTCAGGATGATGTCGCCCGGCTGCACGCCTGCCTTATCGGCCGGACCGCCCGATTCGACGCTCGACACGAGTGCGCCCTGTGCCTTCGCCAGACCGAGCGAATCGGCGACGTCCTTCGTCACTTCGCCGATCGCCACCGCGATGCGCCCGCGCACGACCTTGCCCGACGTCTTCAACTGATCCGCCACGCGCATCGCTTCATCGATCGGAATCGCGAACGAAATGCCCATGAAGCCGCCTGTGCGGCTGTAGATCTGCGAGTTGATGCCGATCACCTCGCCCGCCATGTTGATGAGCGGACCGCCCGAGTTGCCCGGATTCACGGCGACATCCGTCTGGATGAACGGCAGGTAATCGCCCGTGTCGCGCCCCTTCGCGCTGACGATGCCCGCGGTCACCGTGTTGTCCAGGCCGAACGGCGAACCGATCGCGAGCACCCATTCGCCGACGCGCACCTTGTTCGAATCGCCGATGGTGATAGCCGGCAGATTCGTCGCGCTGATCTTCACGACGGCCACGTCCGTACGCTCGTCGACGCCGACGAGCCGCGCCTTGAACTCGCGCTTGTCGGTGAGCGTGACGTAGATGGTGTCCGCATCGTCGACGACGTGCGCATTGGTCATCACGTAGCCGTCGGTCGACAGGATGAAGCCCGAGCCGACGCCGCTGCTCTGCTCCGAGTTGTCCTGGTTGTCGTCCGGCGCGCTGCGGCTGCCGCCCTTGCCCTGGTCGCCACCGTTGCCGCCGCCATTGTTGCCGCCGCCGCCGCCACCACCGCCGCCGCGCGGAGGCTGGCCGGGCATCGGAATGCCGAAGAAGCGGCGAAAGAACTCGGACATGTCGCCTTCATCGAGACCCGGCGGCAGGCCGCGCAGATCGCTGCTTGAACCCACGCGCGAGGTCGTGCGAATGTTCACGACCGAGGGCCCCACCTTGTCGACGAGCGTCGTGAAGTCCGGCAGGTTCACCGTGGGCACCGCCGACGCAGATTGCGATACGAACGGCAGGCACACGGCGAGCGCCGCGGCCGCGATGAACTTGCGCAGCGAGAAGTTGCTCATATGTTGGAGGCCGGGATCTGGATTACTTGGAAGGCTTGTATTCTATGGTAGAAGCAAATTGCTGCAATGTGGCTTGCGGCACTTCACCCAGCAAGGTGATCCAGAAATCCCCACGGCGCTTCACCAGAACATGCGTGGCGCCACTATTGCCCGCGCCTTCCTTGCGCGTATTTTTCTCGACCGGCTCGACAAAAACGGAGATCGTCGCGAGTCCGTCGGAAAACACGGCCTGATCGACCGGAATCGGCGGCTGACCCTGCTGACTCGACGCCATCGGACGGCGAAGCTCGCGAATCTTGCGAAAGCCCGCGATATTCGGCGTCAGTTGCCAGCCTTGCGCTTCCATGTCGACGGGCTGCACGGGCGGCCGCACGATGGTCCAGCCCGACGTGCCGCGAATGCCGTTCGCGATCGGCGTCTTGTCGATCGGCCCGCCGATGCGCACTTGCGAGAACGAAAGCTGCTCGAGCACCTGACCGTCCGGATCGAGCGTCTGCGCGCGCAGCAGCAAGCCGGTCTTCGCGTCGGCCCAGAGCTTGTAGGCGAAACGATAGGAATCTTTCGGATCGAGTTCCAGCACCTGGCTTTCGACGCCCGCGACGCGATCGTTGCCCAGAAGCTTCGGCTCGTAAACGGAAAGCACCTGGTCGCCGCTGGTCGAAAGCAGCGCCGGGAAGGAATCCCGGTTTTGCCGATGCTCGACGACTAGAAGATGTCGCTCGGGTACGAACGTGAACATGTCGTCGTCGTGACGCAGCATCTTGCGCTGCGCGCCATCGAGACTTTCGAGCGATTCGTATTCGCCGTCGCCGCGAGTGGCGACGTGCGTGATGCGCGACGATTGAACCGTCGCGCCGCGTTGATAGACGAAGGTGCCTTCGTAATTTTGCTGCTGGGCCGCTTCGTGAATGCGGTTGAGCAGGCTGGCGGCTGTCTTGCGAACGGCGGCGGGATCGTCTCCCTGAGCATAGGAGCTAGTTGCCGCTGTCAACAACGCGGCTGCGCAGAGCATCAATGCCGGCAGCCGCCCCCAGTAACTTTTTTTATTCAACCGCACATTCAGCATCAAATTATTGGCCCTGCGACGTAGCCGCCGCGCGAATCAAAGGCATGGAGCCGGGCATCGCGGGCTGCTGGGAGAATTGCTGATGCGCTTCGAGGTATTGATCGAGATCGGCGTCGCGGATGATGTTCGCTTCCACGATCGGCGAGCGCGTGGTTGCTGCCGGCACCGACGCGAGCGCGACGCGCTGCATCGAATCCACCGGTGCGACGCTCGCCACCTGCGTGCCGGAGCGGCCGCCCACACCTTGCAGTTGCGGTACGACGATCCACGTCAATGTGGCGGCCGCCGCCGCTACCGCGAAGGCCGGCATCACGCGACGGCGCAGCATGCCACCACGCGCTTTCGCTGCTGCGGCGGGCAGCGCCGCTGGCGCCAGCACATGCGCTTCGGCCTCGAAGCGCTCTGAGAATGCGGCCATGAACGCACTGCTGCGCGCCGGGCTGACCGCGAGATCGTCCGAACGCAGAGCGTCGCCGATCAAGTGATAAGCCGACCAAGCCGCGCGTTCGCCGTTTTTCAGTTCCGCGAGAAACTGGCTGACGTCACCCATTTCATCGAGCGATTCACCATCGACGAACGCCGACATGCGCTCGCCGCGCGAACCCGTCTGTGTTTGATTCTGCATCGAGACCGACCCCATGATGCTCCCCATCTTTGACCACACCCCGTTGTGACACCACCAACCCAGATATCGCGTCCCTGCCCCGAGGATTCCGCCGCTACCAGCGCTTGCCTTCGGGAGTGTCCAACAACGGACGCAATTTTGCCGCAATGGCTTCGCGAGCACGAAAAATTCTCGATCTGACGGTGCCGATCGGGCAATCCATCATTTCGGCGATTTCCTCGTAACTCAGACCTTCAATTTCCCTGAGCGTGATGGCAGTGCGCAATTCCTCCGGCAACAGCGCCATCGCAGCATTGACCGTTTCGGCGATCTGCTTGCTCATCAACATCGACTCGGGCGTGTTGATATCCCTTAGTTGGTCCGCGTCGGAGAAAGTTTCCGCTTCTTCTGCATCGGCCTCGGTAGAAGTGGGAGCACGGCGGCCCTGTGTCGCAAGGTAGTTCTTTGCGGTGTTGACCGCAATCCGGTAGAGCCAGGTATAAAACGCCGATTCGCCGCGAAATTGGGGCAGCGCGCGATAGGCCTTGATGAAGGCGTCCTGGGCGACGTCTTCGACTTCGGCGGGGTCGCGCACGAGGCGCGAGATCAGTCGAATGATCTTGCGGTGGTATTTGGCGACCAGCAGTTCGAACGCGGCCTTGTCACCTTTCTGGACACGCTCGACCAGCAATTGGTCGATTTCTTTTTCGCTCACCTGTGAAATCCGTTTAACTTGGGGTGTTGCGCGGAGGGCTATTGTAGCGTTACCGCCTGTAAGGCAACCGGTACGCTCATGCGCCGTTACAGTCGTTACAGGTGGGAAGCCGCGGCGCGGCGCGCCTGTACGGCGAGTTGCCGAAAGGTGCCGGCATCGACCGAATCGGCTGCGACGACGAGCGTTTCGCGCCGCTCGCGCGCGTCCAGAAGGGTCAGTACGAGGAGCCGACCGCTCCATTGCGCGCATCCCGCGATACGCGTGTACCGCACCGCCCCCGTCCGGTTCCAGATGGCGATGCCGTCCGGCAGCGAACGGATGGCCGAAGGCTGAGCCCGCACCCATCGATACGACGCGAGCCCGAGCACCGCCAATGTCGCCGCGCACGCCACGAATGCATGCCCGGCGTGTTCCGCTTGCGCGAGGACGCACTGAAACACCGACGCGCCCGCAACGCCCGCGAATCCGAGCATCGCGCCGAGCATAAAACGCGACGGCCGCATCGCGACGCCCGGCGCGGAGCCGGTTTCCCGATGCGGCCGATCCACGCACGCGCCCGTCATATCGACCCCCGTGATGACGAGCGCGCCGTGCTCAGTGGCGCTTGAAGACGAGCGAGCCGTTCGTGCCGCCGAAGCCGAACGAGTTTTTCACGGCCACGTCGATCTTCATTTCCCGCGCCGTGTTCGCGCAGTAATCCAGGTCGCACTTCGGATCCTGGTTGAAGATGTTGATGGTCGGCGGCGACACCTGATTGTGAATGGCCAGCACGGTGAAGACCGATTCCAGCCCGCCCGCGCCGCCCAGCAAGTGGCCGGTCATCGACTTGGTGGAGTTCACGACGACCTTTTTCGCCTGATCGCCGAGCGCACGCGTGATGCCGATCGTCTCCGCGATATCGCCGAGCGGCGTCGACGTGCCGTGCGCGTTGACGTAATTCACCTCGTCCGCGTTGATGCGCGCGTTTTTCATCGCGTTGACCATCGCACGGCGGCCGCCGTCGCCGTCTTCCGGCGGTGCGGTCATGTGATACGCGTCGCCGCTCATGCCGTAACCGAGCACTTCGGCATAGATCTTCGCCCCGCGCTTCTTCGCGTGCTCGTACTCTTCGAGCACCATCACGCCGGCGCCTTCGCCGAGCACGAACCCGTCACGGTCGGTATCCCACGGACGGCTCGCCGTCGCGGGATCGTCGTTGCGCTGCGAAAGCGCGCGCGCCGCCGCGAAGCCGCCGATGCCGAGCGGGGAAACCGTGGCTTCCGCGCCGCCGGCGATCATGACGTCCGCGTCGCCGTATTCGATCAGACGCGACGCCTCGCCGATGCAGTGCAGGCCGGTCGTGCAGGCCGTCACCATCGACAGGTTCGGGCCCTTCAGGCCGAAGCGGATCGACAAATGGCCGGAGATCATGTTGATGATCGACGCGGGCACGAAGAACGGCGAAATGCGGCGCGGACCGCGATTGAGCAGCTCGGTCTGCGTGACTTCGATCATCGGCAGACCGCCGATGCCCGAGCCGACCACGACGCCCACGCGCTCCGAGTTCTCATCGGTGATCTCGAGGCCGCTGTCCTGCACGGCCTGGACGCCCGCGGCGAAGCCGTAATGGATGAAGGTATCCATATGGCGCGCCTCTTTGGCGGGCATGTAGTCTTCGATGTTGAAGCCCTTCACCTCGCCGGCGAAACGCGTGGAAAAGTTCGTCGCATCGAACTTCGTGATATTGGCGATGCCCGACTTGCCCGCGACCAGATTGGCCCAGCCGTCGGCAACAGTATTGCCGACAGGCGAAACGAGCCCCAGGCCTGTAACAACAACTCGACGACGGCTCACGGTAACCCCTTATCCATAAAATGACGAAAAACAAAAGCCACAGCGGCCACAGGAAACCGCCCTGTGTGCCCTGTGGCTGTCAAATCGGTTTACAGCGACGATCAAGCTGGTTGAGCGATGAGTCGCTGGCGCGTCCGGCCTCAGGCCTTGACGTTCGCGCGAGCGTAATCGATCGCTTGCTGAACCGTGGTGATCTTTTCGGCCTCTTCATCGGGAATTTCCATGCCGAATTCGTCTTCCAGCGCCATCACGAGTTCGACCGTATCGAGCGAGTCAGCGCCCAGATCGTTCACGAACGAAGCTTCGTTCTTGATTTCGGCTTCCGCCACGCCCAGTTGTTCGGCGACGATCTTCTTCACGCGCTGTTCGATGTTGTCCATGCAGCCCTCCGAGGGAAAAAAGTTCAAAAATACGAGTGCGCGCATTTTATCAGGTTTGGACCCGCAAAATACGGCGCGTCAGTTCCATGCTCCGTCGTCCGGCGCCCTTCATCAAGAGGGCTGCCGCTGACGTCGCACTAATTTGTTACTGCCGCGCTGAAGCGGTGCGCACGAAGCTCTTTTGAGCATTTCGCGCGCCCGTCCCGGCGCGGATATTAAGCGAAATTCCGCGAAATGCCTATTAAGGCCTTACATGTACATGCCGCCGTTCACGTGCAGCGTCGTACCGGTGATGTAACCGGCAAACGGCGATGCCAGGAATGCCACAGCATGCGCGATATCTTCCGGCGCGCCCAGTCGGCCAAGTGGGATAGACGTCGTGAGCGCGGTCCGCTGCTCTTCCGGCAGGACCTTGGTCATGTCCGTATCAATGAAACCCGGCGCGACGCAGTTCACTGTGATGCCGCGGCTGCCGATTTCGCGCGCGAGCGCGCGCGTCATGCCCGCGACGCCGGCCTTCGCGGCGGCGTAATTCGCCTGACCCGGATTGCCCGACGAACCGACCACCGACGTAATATTGATGATCCGGCCGCCGCGCGCTTTCATCATCGGGCGCAGCACGGCGCGCGACAGACGGAAGACCGCGCGCAGGTTGGTGTCGATGACGGCGTCGAATTCGTCGTCCTTCATGCGCATCGCGAGCTGATCCTTCGTGATGCCCGCGTTGTTGACGAGCACGTTCAGCGCGCCGAATTCCTTCACGATGCCGTCGATGAACGCGTCCGCCGCGGCCGCGTCGTTCACGTTCAGCACCGCGCCGCGGCCCTTGCCGCCCGCCTGCTGCAACGCCTCGCCGATGCCGGCCGCGCCGCTTTCGCTCGTCGCCGTGCCGATGACCGTCGCGCCCTGCTTCGCGAGTTCGAGCGCGATCGCGCGTCCGATGCCGCGCGACGCGCCCGTGACGATTGCTACTTGATTCTGGAGACTCATGTCGTTGTTCCTCAGCCAGCGATCAGTTTGCGCGTTTCCTCGAGCGAAGCCGGATCGAAGATCGAGCCGCCGACGAGATTGCCGTCGATACGCTTCGTCAGACCCGCGAGCACCTTGCCGGGACCGCATTCGATGACGTGCGTCACGCCCTCTTTCGCCATCGCCTGCACGCATTCGACCCAGCGTACCGGACCGGCCGCCTGACGCACGAGCGCGTCCTTGATCGCGACGGGATCGGAAACGATCGCGACATCGACGTTATTGATCAGCGGAATCTGCGGCGCCTTGATCTCGACCTTCGCGAGATAGTCGCGCAACTTATCCGATGCGGGCTTGAGCAGCGACGAATGGAACGGCGCGGACACCGGCAGCGGCAGCGCGCGCTTCGCGCCCTTCGCCTTGGCGACTTCGCACGCTTTCTCGACGGCCGCCTTGGAACCCGCGATCACCACTTGCGCGGGCGCGTTGAAGTTCACCGCTTCGACGACACCCGCCGACGACGCCTCGGCGCACACGGCGCGCACGGTGTCGTCATCGAGGCCGAGGATCGCGGCCATGCCGCCTTCGCCCACCGGCACGGCGCTCTGCATCGCCTGCGCGCGGAAACGCACGAGCGGCACGGCGTCCGCGAATGCGAGCGCGCCGGCCGCGACGAGCGCGGTGTATTCGCCGAGACTGTGGCCCGCGACGAGCGCCGGCTTCAAACCCGTTTCCTTTTCCCATACGCGGTAGATCGCGTAGGCCGCCGTCAGCATGACGGGCTGCGTGTTCGTCGTCAGGTTCAACTCTTCGGCGGGGCCTTCGGCGATCAGCTTGCCGAGATCCTGGCCGAGCGCGTCGGATGCCTGCTGCACCGTGTCGCGCACGATGGCGTGATCGGCGAATGCGTTGAGCATGCCGATCGACTGCGAGCCCTGTCCGGGGAAAACGAACGCAAATTTCATATCGTCCTCGTTGATTGGAATGATCCGCGATGTCGTCGGTGTCTGTGCACGCGCCTCGCGCGCATGTGGCGCGCGGCGGCTATCGTGACGACGGGATCAGTTGCGAATGAGTAGAGGGTATCGATAAACGATCAGTAGCGGATGACCGACGCGCCCCACGTGAAGCCGCCGCCCACGCCTTCGATGAGCACGTTGTCGCCGCGCTTGATGCGGCCGTCGCGCACCGCGACGTCGAACGCGAGCGGAATCGATGCCGCCGACGTGTTGCCGTGCTCGCCGACCGTCACGACCATGCGCTCCGGCGGCAGATGCAGCTTGCGGCAGGTGCTCTGCATGATGCGGATATTGGCCTGATGCGGGATCAGCCAGTCGATGTCTTCCGGTGCGAGCTTCGCCTTGTCGAGCGCTTCGAGCGCGACCTTTTCGAGCACGTTGACCGCGAGCTTGAAGACGGCCTGACCGTCCATATGCAGGAACGCGCGGCCTTCCACCACGCCGCCGTTCACATTGCCCGGCGTGCAGAGAATGTCGGAATAGCTGCCGTCCGCGTGCAGCGCGCTCGACAGCACGCCCGGCTCTTCGGACGCCTGCAGCACGATTGCGCCGGCGCCGTCGCCGAACAGCACGCACGTGGTGCGATCGTTGAAATCGAGGATGCGCGAGAACGTCTCCGCACCGACGACGAGCGCGGTGCGGTTCATCCCGCTGCGAATGAAGCTGTCGGCCGTCGCGACACCGTACGCGAAACCGGAGCACACGGCCTGGACGTCGAAGGCCGCGCCGTTGTTCTTGATGCCCAGCTTGTTCTGCAGCAGGCAGGCGGTGCTCGGGAACACGAAGTCCGGCGTGGACGTCGCGACGATGATCAGGTCGATCGATTGGGGATCGACGCCCGCCGCTTCGATCGCTCTCTGCGATGCGACGAGCGCGAGATCGCTGGTCGTCTGGTTCGGAGCGGCAAAGTGGCGCGCGTGAATGCCGGTGCGCGCAACGATCCATTCGTCATTCGTCTCGACGCCCTGCTTCGCGAGACGGTCCGCCAAGTCCTGATTCGTGACGCGCTCGGACGGCAGGTAGCTGCCGGTGCCCAGCACGCGAGAGTAAAGATTGGAATGAGCCATTATGCCTTCGAATGTAGCGCAGTACCGGACTCGCCCGGCGGGTTCGGCTGCGAGTTGGGCTGTGAGTTGAGCGGTGCAGCAGGCGGCTGGATCGATTGATCCGCCGCAACCGGCGCGCTGGACGCGGGAGCGTTCGCGCCGGCCTCGCGCGCGGCGGGCGCATTCTCTTCCATCGCGCGCACCAGGCGTTCGAGCACGCCATTTTTGACCGCATCATACCCGCGTTTGATAGCCCACTCAAACCCGAAGGCCTCGGCGGAACCGTGACTCTTGATGACCAGCCCGCGCAGGCCGAGCAATGCCGCGCCGTTATATTGCGCGGGATCGACACGCTTCTTGAAGCGCTTAAGCACGGGCAGTGCGACGAGCGCCATCAGCTTCGAGGCGAAGTTGCGGCTGAACTCTTCCTTGATGATGTCGGCGAGCATCTTCGCGAGGCCTTCCGAAGTCTTCAGCGCGACATTACCGACGAAGCCATCGCACACGACGACATCGGTCGTGCCTTTGTAGATGTCGTTGCCTTCCACGTTGCCGTAGAAGTTGAGCGTGCTCGCGCGCAGGAGCTCGCCCGCGCGCTTGATCGTTTCGTTGCCCTTGATGACTTCTTCGCCGATGTTGAGCAGGCCGATGGTGGGCCGCTCGCGGCCTTCGATCGCCGACACGAGCGCGTGGCCCATTTCCGCGAACTGCAGCAGATGCTCCGGTTCGCAATCGACATTGGCGCCGAGGTCGAGCACGGTGGTGTAGCCCTTCTGGCTCGGCATCGCGAACGCGATGGCGGGACGCTCGATACCGGCGAGCGTCTTCAGCACATAGCGCGACACCGCCATGAGCGCGCCGGTATTGCCGGCGGAAATGCAGGTCTGCGCCTCGCCTTCCTTCACGAGGTTAAGCGCGACGCGCATCGAGGAATCTTTTTTCTTGCGCAGCGCAACTTCGACCGGATCGTCCATCGCGACGACTTCGCTTGCGGGAACGATGGTCAGGCGCGGGTCGTCGAGAGCCTTCGACTTCTTCAACTGCGCGCGAATGGGCTGCTCGAGACCGACGAGCATCAGGTGCGCGTCGGGATGCGAGCGCACGAAATTGACGGCAGCGGGAACGGTCACGGCTGGACCGTGGTCGCCTCCCATGCAGTCGATGGTTATCTTTACAGTCATGGAACGCGACGAATTTCGGGCACAAAAAAGCGGCAGTGAAATGCCGCCTTCTCGTCGTACCGGGAAAGTGTCAAGAGCGAGTTGCGCCCGCGTGCCCGCAAAACGGTTCTGACGGGCGCATCAAGCGTCGACGAACGCTTAGTCGTTCTTCGTCTTGATGACTTTCTTGCCACGATAGTAGCCGTTCGGGCTCACGTGGTGGCGCAGATGCACTTCACCCGTGCTCGGCTCGACAGCCAGCGGAGCCGTCGTGAGGAAGTCGTGGGAACGGTGCATGCCGCGCTTCGACGGCGACTTCTTGTTTTGCTGAACTGCCATGATTACTCCAGAAAAATTTTGCGAATTCTAACACAGCCCGATCCGCCGACAGCCCTCGGCCGTTCGGCCATCGGGTGCGCACATCGCGCTACCAGTTTGTTGCGTGCTACAAAACCATTTCAGTGCTTCTTGTCGTCGGGTCCGCTTTGCTTCAGCTTCTCCAGCACGGCAAAAGGATTCGGCTTGTCATCCTCTTCCTGCGCACCGCTTTCATCCGACTCGTCGTCCGCATCGCCCGGGAGCAAACTTTCGTGGATCTCGGGACACACGTTGTGCTTGGGCACGAGCGGCAAGGACAGCAACAATTCCTCTTCGATCAAGTCGACGAGATCGAACTGGCGCGAGCCTACGATCACTTCGACTTCATCGTCGTCGAGCGGAAATTCGTCCGCTTCTTCCTCCGTCGCCACGATCCGATACGTTGCATCGACATCGAGATGTTGCGAATACGGCTGAAGACAGCGTTGACACATGAGCCACACCGAGCCGTGCACCGCGAGACGCAGATACGGCTGCGGCGCCTCCGTGCCGTCGTTCTGCAGTTCCGGCTGGGTCGAGCCCTCGCCCTGCCACGTGAACACGGTGTCGCGATCTGGCGCTTCAGCCGGGACTTCGGCTAACATGCGCGGCATCTGCGACAAGCGCAGCGCGCCGGCCGCTTGCCTGCCGCTTTTGGCGAAGTCGTAAATGTCGAGCGCGCGCAGATCGGCGGGGCTCACAGGTTTGCCAGGATTCTGAGTCATGTGCGCTCCTGCTTGGCCTTGCTTGGTTAGTGCTTCCGGTGAATGCTCAGTATGCACCGCGATGCTACATCGAGGAACGCGTGGCTTGCCCGAATTTGCATCGAGCCGACATTCGTGCTTCTTGGCAAAGCCTGGCTGAAGGCCTTCTTCCACCGGCTCATCGGCACAAGGAGACGGCTTCGCCGCGCAAGTACCGATGAAAAGCCCAAAATCATATCGGCTTTATTCTTTCGAGTCAAATACTTAAGGGCGGACCCGCCGCCCGTCGTTTTTACACCCATTTTTGCCGGATTCGCTCCATGTCCGAAGCTTCAAAAACGCCGCCGCGCCTGATCCTGGCGTCCAGTTCACCTTATCGGCGCGAGCTGCTCGCGCGCTTGCGCATGCCTTTCGACGTCGTCTCGCCCGATATCGATGAGACGCCGCACGCCGGCGAAACGCCCGAAGCGACCGCCGTGCGGCTGTCGATCGCCAAGGCGCGCGCCGCCGCCGAGCGCCTCGACGGCCATGCGAGCGCGCTCGTGATCGGCTCCGATCAGGTCGCGACCTTCGACGGCAAGCAGATCGGCAAGCCCGGTACGCACGAAAACGCCGTCGCGCAGCTACGGGCGATGCGTGGACGCAGCGTCGAATTCCATAGCGCGCTCTGCCTGTTCGACAGCCGCACGGGCGACGTGCAGTCCGCCGACATCGTCACGCGCGTGCGATTTCGCCGCTATTCGGATGCGCAGATAGAAACCTATCTGCGCGCCGAAACGCCGTATGACTGCGCCGGCAGCGCGAAGGCGGAAGGCCTCGGCATCGCGCTTCTTGAAGCCATCGACTCGAACGACCCGACTGCGCTCATCGGTTTGCCGCTGATTGCGCTGACCGGCATGCTGGTCAACGCCGGATATCCGGTTCTGGAGGCGGCATGAGCGGCGTTCTCTATCTGATCCCGAATACGCTCGGCGAAGGCGATGCCGACGCGCTCGCGCACGTCCTGCCCGAACCGGTGCGCGCGCAGGCGGCGGCGCTCGCGTATTACATCGGCGAAAACGCGAAAACGACGCGCGCGTTCTTGAAGAAAGTGGGCACGGAGCGGCCGATTCAGGAAATCGAAGTGCGCGAGTTGAATGTCAACACGCCGCCCGCCGAAATCGACAAGCTGCTGGCGCCGGTTCTCGCCGGCACCGACGCGGGACTCGTCTCGGAGGCCGGCTGCCCTGCCGTGGCCGATCCGGGCGCGCTGCTCGTGCGGCGCGCGCATCAGCGCGGCGTGAAGGTCGTGCCGTTCGTCGGTCCGAGCTCGATTCTGCTCGCGCTGATGGCCTCGGGCATGAACGGCCAGAGTTTCGCGTTCAACGGTTATCTGCCGGTCGACGCCAGCGAGCGCGGCAAGCGCTTGCGCGAACTCGAGCAACTGTCGCGCAAGGCCAATCAGACGCAGATTTTCATCGAGACGCCTTATCGGAATCGCGCGATGCTCGATACGCTCATCGCCACCTGCGCGCCTTCGACGCTGATCTGCGTCGCCGTCGATCTGACGTTGGCTGGCGAAACCATCGTCACGCGCACCGCGGCCGACTGGAAGAAACAGAGCGCGCCGGAGCTGCACAAGCGTCCGGCGATTTTTCTGCTGCTGGCGTCGTAATCAGCGCAACTGGGGCTTGCCGCCGAGCGTGAGCGCGCGCATGGCGGCATCGCCGACCGAGGCGCCGAAGCGCCGCACTACACGCTCGCTGATGCTCTCCTTCTGCGAGTAGTCGACGATATCCGGCTGCTTGATGACTTCGCGCGCCACGTAGCTGGCGTCGCCGAAACCGTCCGCGAGACCGAGTTCGACGCTCTTCTCGCCCGTCCAGAACATGCCGGAAAAGAGCTCCGGATCGTCTTTGAGACGTTTTCCGCGCCCCAGCTTCACGGCGTCGATGAACTGCGTGTGGATCTGGTCGAGCATGTCCTGCGCGTGCGCGTTCATCGCGGGCGTTTCCGGCGAGAACGGATCGAACGCGCCCTTGTTCGCACCCGACGTGTGGATGCGGCGCTGGATGCCGAGCTTGTCCATCAAACCGGTGAAGCCGAATCCGTCCATCAGCACGCCGATCGAGCCGACGATGCTCGCCCGGTCGACATAAATCTTGTCGGCCGCCGCTGCGACGTAATAGCCGCCCGATGCGCACATGTCGTCGACGACCACGTACAGCGGCGTCTTCGGATATTTTGTGCGCAGCCGCCGGATCTCGCCGTTGATGATGCCCGCCTGCACGGGACTGCCACCCGGGCTGTTGATGCGCAGGATCACGCCTGCCGTGTTTTCGTCCTCGAACGCGCTCTGAAGCGCCCCGTCGATGTTGTCGGCGCTCGCATCGCTATTTGCGGAGATTTCGCCTTGCAAATCGACGAGCGCCGTGTGCTTGCCGGCTTTCGCGACGCGGTCGCCGGTGAAATCGAACACGCCCCACGCGATCAGCGCGATCACGCCAAGAAACACGAAGCGAAAGAAAATGCGCCAGCGCCGCGCGGCGCGCTGCTCGCGGATGGCGGCAAGCGCGATGCGTTCGAGCGCGTCGCGCTCCCAATTGTCGTTGCCGCGCGGCGGAATGTTGTCGGACATGCGTTATGGATGTGATGAGAAGGGAGTCAGGCGGGACGCAACGCGTCGTCGGGGAGCCAGAAGACCGCGCGGCCTTCCGGCGTATCGCGTTCCTCGACGGTCACGGGCCGAAGGCGCGCGCCGCGGCACGGACCGCCGACGCATTTGCCGGTGTCGGGCTCGTAGATCGCCCCGTGGGTCGCGCACATCAAGTATAGGCCCGAGCTTTCGAAGAACTGGCCCTCGTTCCAGTCGAGCTCCATCGGCACGTGCGCGCAACGGTTCAGGTAGCCGTGCGGCTTGCCGTCGTAGCGCACGAAAAAGACAACGGCGTCGCCGCTCGCTTCCGTTGCCGGAACGCGCACACCCGCGCCGCCATCGACGAGTTCTTCCGATGCGCACACGCGAACCGCGTCCCCCGCGGCCGCCGTCACGCGTGCTCCCGCAGCCAGCCCGCCAGCGAAGCGACGCTGTCGGCGCAAAACTGCGGCTTGAGCGCCGCGAGCGAATCCGCCGGATGCGCGCCGTAGCCGACGCCGATGCCCGCCGCGCCCGCGTTGATCGCCATTTGCAGATCGTGCGTGGTGTCGCCGATCATCACCGTGCGCCCGAGATCCTGGCCGAGTTCGCGCGTGAGCTCGTGGAGCATCGCGGGATGCGGTTTCGAGAATGTTTCGTCGGCGCAGCGCGTGCCGTCGAAGAGGCTCGTGAGCCGCGATTCGTCGAGCGCGCGATTCAGCCCGACGCGGCTCTTGCCCGTTGCGACACCGAGGAAATAGCCGAGATCGCGCAGTTCCTGCAGCAATTCGCGCACGCCGTCGAAGAGTTCGGTCTTCTGGCCCATCGTCAGGAAATGAAACCGATAACGCTCGGCGAGGCGCGGATAGTCGGACGGATCGAGCGTCGGCGCGCAGATTTGCAGCGCGTCTTTCAGTCCCAGCCCGATCACGTAGCTCGCGGATTCATCCGCCGGAACCGGCAGCCCTAGGTCGCGGCACGCAGCCTGAATGCTGCGGGTGATGTGGGCGGTCGAATCCATCAGCGTGCCGTCCCAGTCGAAAACGATCAGATCAAATTGCTGCCGCGCCATTTACGCTGTCTCTCGATTTTTCAGTTGCTCGATGACCCGCTTGCATTCGACGGGCAGCGGCGCTTCGAACTGCAACGGCTCGCCCGTCGCGGGATGGGTAATTTTCAGACGATATGCGTGCAAAAACATGCGTTTCAGCGACGGTTTGGCGTTCGGACGGGCCAAATCCCTGTTCAGCGCGAAATCGCCGTACTTGGCGTCGCCTGCAATCGGCAGGCCGATGCTCGCCATATGCACGCGGATCTGATGCGTGCGCCCCGTCTTCAGTTCCGCTTCGACCCACGCGTAGTCGTTCCAGCGCTCGATCAGATTGAAAACCGTGTGTGATGGCAGACCGTTCTCCTGAACGCGCACGCGCCGCTCGCCGTCCGCCGCGACGTATTTGTGCAGCGGCGCCTTCACGATGCGTCGGCGGCCCCAGTCGCTCTGCCAGTCGCCGTGGCCGAGCGCGTAATAACGCTTGTCGATGCGATTCTCGCGGATCTGCTCGTGCAGATTGACGAGCGCGGCGCGCTTTTTCGCGAGCATCAGCACGCCGGAGGTTTCGCGATCCAGCCGATGCACCAGTTCGAGGAACTTCGCGTGCGGCCGCGCATTGCGCAGTTGCTCGATCACGCCGAACGCGACGCCGCTGCCGCCATGCACTGCGACGCCGCACGGTTTGTCGATGACGATCAGATGGTCGTCCTCGAAAAGAATGGGGAATTCGGCGGCGGGCGCATTCGACGAAACGGGCGCCTCGTCCTGCTGCGCGGTGCGAATCGGCGGGACGCGCACGAGGTCGCCCAGTTCGAGCCGGTACGCCGCGTCGATGCGCCCCTTGTTCACGCGCACTTCCCCGCTGCGGAGAATGCGGTAAATGTGGCTTTTGGGGACGCCTTTGCAGACGCGCAACAAAAAGTTGTCGATTCGCTGACCGGCGGCGGTTTCGTCGACTTCGATCATCGACACTTGCTCGCTTGCGACCCGTTTATGGGATGTTTTGCCTAACTCATTCATTCTGAATATAATTTGCGAACAGCCTGAAAAGGTCGACGCTTAAGATCAAGCAGCGGCCGAGATTGATCAGACTGTACAGGTGCAAGCGATAAACCATCATTTTACTTGCGCCCGAGGTCGGTTGCTCACCCGGAAATCGAGAGCGACGAGTTGCACGCACGGCGATATCACCGGCAGGGACGGAGCCCACAGGCGCGTTCGGTCGAGTCGATCGTCGACGGTAACGGATTTTTGGTCAAAAAGAATTTTATCGGCGAGAAGCGACGGCGCCCGGCAAGCAAAGCCGGATGCCAGCCCGAATCGACCCTGCCATCGAGCGGGAGAAATAGGCAAATCGAGGCTCGCCGGTTTTGCGAACAATTGCCGGCGAAAACCGCTGCTGCGCTGAATTCTGCGAAGCGCGGCGACGCCGCAAAATGAGGCGAGACACACGGCTGCGAGCCGACGGGAGCAATCGAGCCCGCGGCCGCGCCGGCGCGGTATGGCAGCGAAGAGGATCGGTCACGAAGCATCGCGCTGGTTTGCGCGAGACCGTTCGTCCCCGCAGCCGCCGTTGGGAGGAATCAGGCTTTTCGCAAGAGCGCGGTCGGTTCGGCGCGTCTTTTTTGAGACGCGCAGCCGCAGCGCCGCCGTTCATCCTCGCCACGCGCCGCGCGACGCATCCGACGCCTCGCAGTTGTTTCGCAATGAGCCCCACGGCGCGGCTGCCCCATTCGGGCGCCAACGCCTGCTTTCGGCAATTCTCCCGCCAGAAGTCCCGCTCCAGCGTGCTTTGTGACAACACACAAAAAAGCGTGGCACGCCCACCCTCCCGCTTCGCGCGCGTGACGTTACCTGTCACTGACGCCGATTCGCCCGACGAGGAAGGACGGAGCCGCTCTGGAGCCGTTTCATGAAACGCATGCTGTTTAACGCGACGCAGCAAGAAGAATTGCGCGTCGCCATCGTCGATGGGCAGAAGCTCATCGACATCGACATCGAAACCGCCGGACGCGAACAGCGCAAAGGCAATATCTACAAGGGAGTCATCACCCGCATCGAGCCGTCGCTCGAAGCCTGCTTCGTCAACTACGGCGAAGACCGCCACGGCTTTCTGCCGTTCAAGGAAGTCGCCCGCCAGTATTTCCGCGATGGCGTCGAGATGCGCTCCGCGCGCATCCAGGACGCGCTGCGCGAAGGCCAGGAACTCATCGTTCAGGTCGAGAAGGAAGAGCGCGGCAACAAGGGCGCGGCGCTGACCACATTCATTTCGCTGGCCGGACGCTATCTCGTCCTGATGCCGAACAACCCGCGCGGCGGCGGCGTGTCGCGCCGGATCGAGGGCGACGAGCGGCAGGAACTGCGCGAAACCATGGCGCAGCTCGAACTGCCGGAAGGCATGAGCATCATCGCGCGGACTGCCGGTATCGGCCGTTCGGCGGAAGAGCTCCAGTGGGACCTGAACTACCTGATGCAACTCTGGCGCGCGATCGAAGCCGCGTCGCAGAGCGGCGTCGCCGGCCAGCCGATGCTCATTTATCTCGAATCGAGCCTCGTGATCCGCGCGATCCGCGATTACTTCCAGCCGGACATCGGCGAAATTCTCATCGACACGACCGAAATCCATGATCAGGCGCGCGCCTTCATGGACATCGTGATGCCCGACAACCTCTCGAAGGTGAAGCGCTATCACGACGACGTGCCGCTCTTCTCGCGCTTCCAGATCGAGCATCAGATCGAAACGGCGTACTCGCGCACGGTGCCGCTGCCCTCGGGCGGCGCGATCGTGATCGATCACACCGAGGCGCTCGTCGCCATCGACGTGAACTCGGCGCGCGCGACCAAGGGCGCGGATATCGAGGAAACCGCCACGCGCACCAACCTCGAAGCCGCCGACGAAGTCGCGCGCCAGTTGCGTCTGCGCGATCTGGGCGGGCTGATCGTGATCGACTTCATCGACATGGAGTCGGCGAAGAGCCAGCGCGAAGTCGAGCAGCGCCTGAAAGATGCGCTCAAGCACGATCGCGCGCGCGTACAAATGGGCAAGATTTCGCGCTTCGGCCTGATGGAACTTTCGCGTCAGCGTCTGCGTCCGGCGCTGTCCGAAGGCAGCCACGTGACCTGCCCGCGCTGCAACGGCACGGGTCATATCCGCGATACCGAATCGTCCGCGCTGCAAGTGCTGCGGATCATTCAGGAAGAAGCGATGAAGGAACACACCGCGGCGATCCATTGCCAGGTGCCGGTCGAGGTGACAGCCTTCCTGCTGAACGAAAAACGCTCGGAAATCAACAAGATCGAGTCGCGCTTCAAGGTCAACGTCGTTCTGATTCCGAACAAGCATCTCGAAACGCCGCACTACAAGCTGGAACGTCTGCGTCACGACGATGCACGTCTCGACGAACCGCGCTCGTCGTGGAAGATGGCCGTCGAAGCGGCGAGCGAACTGGAGTCGGAGACCGGCTACAGCAAGCGCACCGAAGAAGTGAAGCCGAAGCAGGAAGCGGCCGTGAAGGGCATCACGCCCGAAAAGCCGGCGCCGAGCGCACCGGTCAAGCCCGCGCCCGTCGAGGCCGCGCCCGTTGCGGCGCCCGCGCCGGCGAGCGGCGGTTTCATCGCGTGGATCAAGAATCTGTTCGGCATTCAGCCGCAAGCGCAGCCCGCTCCGGCACCGGTGGAAGCTCAGCCGGCCACGCGCGCTCCGCGTGAACGCGGCGAGCGCACGGGCGGCGGCGATCGCAATCGCAACCGTCGTGGCGGTAGCAGCGGCGCCGGGCGTGAAGGCGCTGCGGCAGGCACCGCGACGGGTAGCAACGGCGCGAGCCGCCAGGGCGCGCGTCGCGAGGATCGCGAACCGCGTGGCGGCCGTGAAGGACGTGAGCTGCGTGAAGTCCGCGAGCCGCGCGAGACCCGTGAACCGCGTGAGGCACGCGAACCCCGTGAGCCGCGTGAAGCCCGTGAACCGCGTGAAACGCGCGATCGCAACGCGGAACGCGCCGCCCGTCCGGAAGCGGCCGAGCGTCAGGAACGCCGCGAACGCCCCGACCGTGGCGAGCGTGCCGAACGCGGTGAACGCACTGATCGCGGTGAGCGCACCGAGCGCGCGGAACGCGGCGAGCGCCGCAAGCCGCAACCGGAAGCCGCCGTCGAGGCGCTGACGCAGGGCGAAACGGTGCCGTCGGAAATCGTCGAAGCGACGCAACTCAATCTCGATGCGCAACAGGCTGGCATCGACGCCGCCGAACAGGCAGCCGCGCGTGAGGGCGAAGAGCGTCGCCGCCGTCGCCGTGGCCGTCGTGGTGGCCGCCGCGACCGCGATGAAGACGGCATGACCGTGAATCACGCCGCCGACGTCGCCGAAGCAGAAGGCTCCGCCGAAAGCGTCTCCGCGCAAGCCGGCGTGTTCGACGCCGAAGCCGCGCAGGAAGCGTCCGCGCGTCGCGAAAGCCGCCCGGTCGCACCGCAACCGGTCGAGCAGGTCATCGAGCAGCCGGCTGCGACGCCGGTCGAGGCGAAGGCAGAAACGCAAGAGCAAGCGCCTGTAGCGGCCGAAGCAGCGCCGGTCGCCAAAGCCGTCGAAGCCGAGCCGTTCGAGCTGAAGTCGCAAACGCCCGAACCGGCCACGTTCGATGTCTTCGCGAAGCCCGCTTCCGCGACGCCGGTCGAGAATCCGTTCGGCCCGTCGCCGAAGGTTGCCGACACGACGATCGCCGATCCGTTCACGCCCACCGTGACGGAAGAGCCGAAGCCGGTCGAAGCGGTAAAGCCCGTCGAAACGGCGCCGACGCCCGTCGAGCCTGTAGCGGCTGAGCCCGTCGAAGTCGCCGAGCCGGTGAAAACCGCAGCGGTCGCGCCGACGCCGGAAGCGACGATCGTCGAGCCGGTAACGCCTGTCGAGAGCACGGAAGTGCAAGCGCCGGCGCCCGTGGCCGCGCAAGAGCCGGTCGCCGTCGTTGCCGAGCCGGTGAAGTCCGCCGCGCCGGCCGCACCCGCGACGTCGAAGCCGATCGCCGTCGAAACGCTCATGCCGATGCTGGAGCAAGCGGGTCTCGTCTGGGTCAACACCGACGAAAGCAAACTGCGCGAGGCGAATGCCGCCGCCGCGCGCGAGCCGGCCGCGGTGCGCGTGCCGCGTGAGCGCAAGGTGCTCCCGCCGGCCGACACCACGCCGATGCAGCAAGTGGAAACCGGCAAGCACGTCCACTAAGCGCGCGCGCACGAGCCGGTTCGCTTCGGTGAACCGGCAGCAGCAGAAAAAACGCCATCGATCCCGGTCGATGGCGTTTTTTTTGGTCGATGACAAGGGAAAACCGCGACTTAGTGCCGGTGCGTCCTTACGTCCGGTTCCGCTAAAATGAGACGGTGTAACCATCATTCGAACAAGGCCGCAGGCCAAGCCCCGAGTCATCATGTCCCGACGCATCATTCCTCTCGCCGACGTCAGCGCAATCCCGGATTTCTCCGGCGTGACGGCGTCGCCGTCCGGATTGCTCACGGACACGCTCGCGCGCCCGCTGCGCGACTTGCGCATTTCGGTGACGGACCGCTGCAACTTCCGCTGCGTGTACTGCATGCCGCGCGAAGTGTTCGACAAGGATTACCAGTTTCTCCCGCACGCCGCCCTGCTCTCATTCGAGGAGATCGAGCGGCTTGCGCGCGTGTTCGTCGCGCATGGCGTCGAGAAGATTCGCCTGACGGGCGGCGAGCCGCTTCTGCGCAAGAACATCGAATTCCTGATCGAGCGGCTCGCGCTCCTCCGCACGCCGGAAGGCCGTCCGCTCGACCTGACGCTCACCACGAACGGCTCGCTGCTCGCGCGCAAGGCTCGGTCTCTGAGGGACGCGGGCCTGTCGCGCGTCACGGTCAGCCTGGACGCACTGGACGATGCGCTCTTCCGCCGTATGAACGACGCCGATTTCGCGGTCGCCGACGTGCTGAACGGCATCGAAACGGCCCAAGCCGCCGGCCTCGATCCGATCAAGGTGAACATGGTCGTGAAGCGCGGCACGAACGATCAGGAAATCGTGCCGATGGCGCGCCATTTCAAAGGCAGCGGCGCGGTTCTGCGCTTCATCGAATACATGGATGTCGGTGCGTCCAACGGCTGGAACATGAGCGAAGTGCTGCCATCGGCGCAGGTGGTCGAGCGCATCGACGCGCATTTCCCGCTCGAACCGCTCGAAGCCCATACCGCGGCCGAAACGGCGCAGCGCTGGGGCTATCGCGACGGCAGCGGCGAAATCGGCGTGATTTCCAGCGTCACGCGCGCCTTTTGCGACTCCTGCACGCGCGCGCGGCTCTCGACCGAAGGCAAGCTCTATCTGTGTCTCTTCGCGGTATCGGGCCACGACCTGCGCGGCCTGATCCGCAGCGGCGCGAGCGACGAGGAAGTCGCGACGGCCGTCGCACGCATCTGGGAAGCGCGCGGCGACCGCTATTCGCAATTGCGCGGCAGCGCGTCGGCGCCGACGCGTGACGATGCGCGTCGCGTCGAGATGTCGTACATCGGCGGCTGAGCGCGTTGGATCGCTCGTGCTGAACGCCCATTCCGCCTCGACTGTCACCGCGCTCGTGCTCGCGGGCGGACGCGGTTCGCGCATGGGCGGCGTCGACAAAGGCATGCAGCCGTTTCACGGCGAGCCGCTCGCACTGCATGTCATGCGACGCATCGCGCCTCAGGCTGACACGCTCCTGATCAGCGCGAATCGTTCCATCGAAGACTACGAGCGCCTCGGCGCTGCGTTCGGCGCGCGCGTCATCCCCGATACGCGAGCGGATTATCCGGGGCCGCTCGCCGGCATCGCCGCCGCACTGCGCGCCGCCACCACGCAATATGTGCTGACCGCGCCTTGCGACGCGCCTTTCGTCGACGAACATATCGGCGTCACGTTGATGCAAGCGCTCGACGCGCATGGCGGCGACGTTGCGTACGCCGCAACAATCGATGCGTCCGGAGAAGTCACGGCGCATCCGGTTTTCGCGCTCCTGCGCACCTCGCTCGCCGACGATCTCGACGCCTGGCTCGACCGCGGAGAACGCAAGGTCCGCGCGTGGTACGCGCGCCACAAGCCGGTGGAAGTGCGATTTCACGATGAACGCGCGTTTTACAATATCAATGATTTACAGCAGCTGGCCGAGCTGGAACGCCGCTGATTCTCACGTCCGCCATTGCGGCAATCCGCGTACAGGCGTTCTACCACCGCGCGGCCTCGTGGCTGCTTCTTCGCCGGGTTCCGGCGCGATCCACGCCGATTCATGACCACGTCCAAGGACCTCTCCGCCTGCGTCGCCCAGTACGATCCGAATGCGCTTCCTGTCGAAGCCGCGCAGGAAATCGTGCGTCAGTGGGCCATGCCGCGCACGCGGGACGCTCACGTCGAGCGCGTGGGCCTGCACGACGCGCTCGGCCGCGTGCTCGCCGACGACGTGATCTCGCCCATCGACGTGCCTGCGTTCGACAACTCCGCGATGGACGGCTACGCGTTCGCCGGCGAGGCGCTCTCGCGCGGCGGCGATACGATCGACTTGTCCGTCGCGGGCACCGCGCTCGCGGGACGACCTTTCGAACGCGCGCCGGGTGCGAGCGAGTGTGTACGCATCATGACGGGCGCGCTCATTCCGCCGGGCTGCGACACCGTCGTGCCGCAGGAGCTCGTCACGCGCGAAGGCGATGCGATCCGCTTCTCCACCGCGAAGATCCGCGCGGGCCAGAACCGGCGCCTCTCAGGCGAGGATCTCGCGAAAGGCAAGCCGGCGCTGCTCGCTGGCCGCATCGTGCGCGCATCGGATCTGGGTCTGCTCGCGTCGCTCGGCATCGGCGAAGTGTCCGTTCGCAAGCGCCTCACCGTCGCCTTCTTTTCGACGGGCGACGAATTGCGCTCGGTCGGCGAAACGCTGAGCCCGGGAAGTCTCTACGACAGCAACCGTTACACGCTCTTCGCGATGCTCAAGCGCCTAAACGTCGAAACGGTCGATCTCGGCATCGTGCGCGACGACCGCGCATCGCTCGAAAAGGCGCTGCGCCATGCGACCGAAAGCGCGGATGTCGTCATCAGTTCGGGAGGCGTGTCGGTCGGTGATGCGGACTTCACGTGCGAACTGATGAATTCGCTCGGCGACGTCGCCTTCTGGAAGATCGCGATGCGCCCGGGCCGGCCTCTCGCGTTCGGCCGCCTGTGGTCGGGCGCGCGCGCGGGCACGGGCAAGTCGGCGCTCTTCTTCGGCTTGCCGGGCAATCCGGTCGCCGTGATGGCGACCTTCTACTTCATCGTGCGCGAGGCGCTGACCGCGATGTCCGGCGCGACGCGCCAGCCGCTCACGGTCATCCGCGCGAGCGCCGCCGAGCCGATGAAAAAGCGCGCGGGCCGCACGGAGTTCCAGCGCGGCATCGCAACGCGCGACGACGACGGCCGCTTTCGCGTCGTCACGACCGGCCCGCAAGGTTCCGGCGTGCTCAGCTCGATGAGCGAAGCCAACTGCTTCATCGTGCTCGAGCACGCGCGCGGCGACATCGACGCCGGCGACGAAATCGAGATCGTGCCGTTCGACGGCCTGATCTGACGCGCGCCGCAACGAACGTCGCCAGCACACATATTCCTACATCGATAGACGGGGCTTTCCTTCCATGAAAAAGCAGATCTCATTCATTGCACCCGGACAGACCGCCAAGGCGCTGATCCTCGTGTACCTGACTTTCAGCGTGCCCATCGTGCTGCTCGGCGTCGTGGTCGCGTTCGTGCGATACGGCTCGGTGGAAGTGAGCACGGTCACGAGCGCGCTGCTGCTCAACGCGATTCTCGGTTTCATCCTGCTGTGGATCGCGTGCCACGCGTACAACTGGGTGGCGTCGCGTTTCGGCGGCATCGAAATCGTGTTGTCCGACGCGCCGGAGGAAGCATGAGCACGGCGAACGGGAATGCGACGATCCGCGCGGCCACGCCCGCCGACGTCGCCGCGATCTTCGGCCTGATGTACGAGCTCGCGGAGTTCGAGAAGCTCACGCATCTGTTCATCGCGACCAAGGAAGGCGTGCACGAGGCCCTTTTCGGGGCGCGTCCCGCCGCGGAAGCGCTCGTCGCGGAGCAGGAAGGGGAAGTCGTGAGCTATGCGCTCTTCTTCCAGAACTTCTCCACCTTTCTCGGCAAGCGCGGCCTATATCTCGAAGACCTGTACGTGCGTCCGTCGATGCGCGGCAGCGGTCTCGGCACGCTGATGCTGAAGAAGCTCGCCGCCCTCGCGATCGAGCGTCAGTGCGGTCGCTTCGAGTGGTCGGTGCTCGACTGGAATCAGAACGCCATCGACTTCTACGAGAAGATGGGCGCGACGGTTCTCCCCGACTGGCGCATCGTGCGCGTGACCGGCGAGCCGCTCGAACGCCTCGCCCAGTAAGTCACAGGTCGTCGTCGCTTTCCGGCGATGACGGATCTCCGAGCGCATCGCCCAATAGCCCCGCCGTCTGTTCTCCCGGCAGCGCCTCGACATCGCGCAGGCGCTTGCCCATCTGCCGCGTGCGCGTCTGCGCGGCTTCGATCGAGCGCGTGACGGTTTCGAGCTGCGACTTCGTTCTCGCCAGCACTTCGCCGAACTTGCCGAACTCGGTCTTCACCGCGCCGAGGACCTGCCACACTTCGCTCGAACGCTTCTCGATGGCGAGCGTGCGGAATCCCATCTGCAGGCTGTTGAGAAGCGCGGTCAACGTGGTCGGTCCGGCGATCGTCACCCGATAGTCGCGCTGCAGTGAATCGCTCAGGCCGGGGCGGCGCAACACCTCCGCATAGAGTCCTTCGGTCGGCAGAAAGAGCAACGCGAAGTCCGTGGTGTGCGGTGGCGCGACGTACTTTTGCGCTATCGATTTCGCTTCCGCGCGCAGGCGGCCTTCGAGCGCGCGCGACGCGTCTTCGACTCCGACCACGTCCGCCCTCTCCTGCGCGTCGATCAGGCGCTCGTAGTCCTCACGAGGAAACTTCGCGTCGATGGGCAGCCACACGGGCGTCGCGGCATCGCCCGGCGCGCCTGGCGCATCGTGCCGGCCCGGTAGTCTGATCGCGAACTCGACGCGCTCGTTGCTCTTCGGAATTGTCGCGACGTTCTTCGCGTACTGATCCGGCGTAAGCAATTGCTCCAGCAGCGATTCGAGCTGCACTTCGCCCCAGATGCCGCGCGTCTTGACGTTGGTGAGCACCTTCTTGAGATCGCCGACACCGGCCGCGAGCGTCTGCATTTCGCCGAGCCCGCGATGCACCTGTTCCAGCCGGTCCGACACGAGCTTGAACGACTCGCCGAGCCGCTGTTCGAGCGTTGCGTGCAGCTTTTCGTCGACGGTTCGGCGCATCTCGTCGAGCTTCGTCGCGTTGTTGGCCTCGATGTCCTTGAGACGCGCTTCGAGCGTTGCACGCACTTCGCCGAGCCGACGCTCGTTCGCATCCGACATCTGCGACAGATGCAGCGACATCGAATCGGCGAAACGCTTCAGCGCGTTGCCCTGATCCTCGCGCGCCTGCTGGCTTTGTTGCGCGAGTTGCTGGGCGAGCGCGTCGAACTGCGCGTTCTGCACGCTCGACGTGCTCGCCAGTTGCGTCGCGAGCGTCTGATGGAATTGCGTGAAGCCGCTTTGCGATTCCATGCGCGACACGCGCGCGCTCTCGGCAATGTCGCCGCGCAGCCCGCGTTCGAGCCGCTCTTGCGCGCGCGCATGCGCCTCGCCCATGTCGTTCACGCGATCGGTGAGCGCCTCGAATTCATCGTAAATATGCGCGTTCGAGTTACGCCGTATCACGACGATAAGCGCAAAAAGCGACACGACCAGCGCGATCGCCAACGCAGCGACAGCGCCATACAGCAATTCCGTCATTTCTTCAGCACGTCCGGATTGATCGGGTTGGGCGGATTTCCGGCGCGCGGCCCTTCGCCGAGCCCGGCGATGAGGTTGTCCGCCGCCAGATTGGCCATCGCGCGGCGCGTGCCCTCGGTCGCGCTCGCGATGTGCGGCGTCAGCACCACGTTGTCGAGCAGCAGGAAATCCGGGTTGAAGTCCGGCTCTCCCTCGAACACGTCGATGCCCGCCGCCGCGATGCGCTTGTCGCGCAATGCGACGATCAAGGCCGCATCATCGACGATGCCGCCGCGCGCGATGTTCGTGAGCGTCGCTGTCGGCTTCATCAGCGCGAGCTCGGACGCGCCGATCGTGTGATGGTTCTCCTTCGTGTACGGCAGCACGAGCACGACATGATCCGCGCGCTTGAGCAGGTCTTCCTTCGACACGTATTCGGCGTTCAGCTGCGCCTCGATCTCGGGCGCGACACGCGAGCGATTGTGATAGATCACGCGCATGTCGAAACCGCCCGCCCGCCGCGCGAGCGCCTGTCCGATGCGCCCCATGCCGATCACGCCGAGCGTCGATCCGTACACATCGGCGCCGAGGAACGAATCGAACGACCACTTCTGCCACTTGCCCGCGCGCAAATAGTGTTCGGATTCGGTGACGCGGCGCGCAGCCGCCATCATCAGCGCCCAGCCGAAATCGGCGGTGGTTTCGTTCAGCACGTTCGGCGTGTTGGTGCCGAGGACCTTGTGCGCATCGAATGCCTTCATGTCGAAGTTGTTGTAGCCGACCGCCATGTTCGCGACGACTTTCAGGTTCGGTGCGCCCGCCAGTTCCTTCTCGCCGACCCACTCGCCCGCGGTGAACGCACCGTCCTTGTCGGCGATACGGCGCGCGAACTCGTCCTGCGGGAGCACGTCGCCGAGGTTCACGTCGACATCGAAATACTGTTTCAGGCGCTCGATCACATCGGGAAAAGTGGGACGCGCGACAAGTACCTTCTTCATAGATTGCTCCTAGAAAAATAGCCAGCCCAGAACGGCGAAAATCGGCAGGAGGACCACGCCCGACCATGCGATATAGCCGAAGAAACTCGGCATGCGCACGCCGCGCGATTCCGCGATCGCCTTCACCATGAAATTCGGCGCATTGCCGATATACGTGTTCGCGCCCATGAAGACCGCGCCCGCGGAGATGGCGGCGAGCGTCGTGGCGTCGGTGGTCATGAGCGTGTGCGCATCGCCGCCCGCGAGATTGAAGAACACGAGGTAAGTTGGAGCGTTGTCGAGGAACGAGGACAGCAGGCCCGTCGCCCAGAAGTAAGCGATGTCGATCGGCTTGCCGTGCGCATCCGACACCGCGTGCACGATGCCGGCGAACGCGCCCGCCTCGCCCGCGCGCAGGATCGTGATGACTGGCGCGATCGTGATGAAAATTGCCGCGAACAGTTTCGCCACTTCCTCGATGGGCGCCCAGTCGAACGCGTTGCCCGCGCGCGCACTTTTCGGCGTGAGCGCGAGCGAGGCAAAGAGCACGGCCATGAGGAGCACGTCGCGCACGAGATTCTGCAGTTTCACCTCGGTGCCGAACACGTCGAACGCGATGCCGGGCTTCCATATGCCGCTCATCAGCACGAGCACGACGATCACGGCGAGCAACGCGAAATTGATCTTGCCGTCGATACCGAGCGGCGGCGTGTCGGGCGTCGGATCGAGAAAGGCGGGCCGCGCGTCGTGCCTGCGCCAGTAGTAGCTGTCGAGCACGTGGAACACCACGAGCAGCACGCCGCAGACGAAGAGCATCGGCAGTGCGAGATGCACTGTCGTCCAGAAGAAGCCAACGCCATTTAGAAAGCCGAGAAAAAGCGGCGGGTCGCCGAGCGGCGTGAGCGAGCCGCCCGCATTCGCGACAAGAAAAATAAAGAACACGACGACATGCACGACATGCTTGCGATTGTCGTTCGCGCGCAAGAGCGGACGGATCAGCAGCATGGCTGCGCCCGTCGTGCCCATGATGCTCGCGAGCGCGGTGCCGAGCGCGAGCAGCCCCGTATTCAGACGCGGCGAGCCGTGCAGATTGCCGCGCACGGAGATACCGCCCGCGACCGTATACAGCGACGCCAGCAGGACGATGAACGGCACGTACTCTTCGAGCATCGCGTGAACCAGTACGCCGCCCGCCGTGCCGGGCCCGAACGCGAGCGCGAACGGCGCGAGAAACGCGACGGTCCACGCGGCCGCGATCTTGCCGAAGTGGTGATGCCAGAGCTTCGGCGCGATGAGCGGAAACACCGCGATGGAAAGCAGGACGCCGATGAACGGAATGCCCCACGTAGCCGGAAGCGTCGCGCCATCGGGAGTCGCCGCGCTGGCCGGTGCGGCGATGAGCGCCAGCCCCGCGCACAGCGCGCCGGAAACGAAACGTCGCATCGTGCTCAGGCCCCGCGCACGATGATCACATGCACGCGATACGGCCCATGCGCGCCGAGCACGATGGTCTGTTCGATATCGCCGGTGCGCGACGGCCCCGAAACGAAGTTCACCGCGCGCGGGAGATCGCCCCGCTCGGCGCGCATCAACGCGAACGCGTCTTCGTGCGCCGCCACGATACGCGACGCCGGCACGATGGCGATATGCGTCTGAGGCAGAAGCGCGCCGGATGCGGGTGTATCGGCGCCCGAGAGCAGCACGAGCGAACCGGTTTCGGCCGTCGCGCAAAAACATCCGGTGATGCCGACGAGGTCTGCGTCGGCCGGCTTGCGCAGCGCCGCCTGAATGCCCGCTTGCGCCCAGGGCAGATCGCCGAGCGCGGGCCACGCGACGACATCGACGGGAAGGTTCAGCGACTGAAGATAGCGCGCGGCTTCGACGGGTGCATCCGCGAGCGATTCCACTTCGGCGATGGTCGTGGAAAGACGCTCGGCTTCGAGCCTGAAGCGCGCGATCAGCTCATCACGGTCCTGAGGCAACGGAGGACGCGGACCCGCCGGATGCCGTTCGACATACTCCTGCGCCGCCTCGCGCTCGGCTTCCGTTGGCGTGCCGCGACGGCCCTGCGCGCTGCGAATGCGCGCGAGAATATTGCGGCGCGCGACCGATGTATCCATGGTGCCGTCCTCGTGTTGGCGTACTTGAGATTCGAACGCGCCGGACTGATCGACGACGCGTTCGAATTATAGCGAGCGACATACGCGCACGAACCTCGGCCGAACGGCATAGGCCCAATGCACGGCTGCGATGCCGTCAGTCGTCGCCGACCGGCTGCTCGATGCCGAACACCTGACGGAGATAGGCGAGATAGGCCTTGTCGTCGCACATGTTCTTGCCGGGCGAATCCGAGAGCTTGGCGACCGGCTGGCCGTTGCAGCGGACCATCTTGATGACGATCTGCAGCGGCTGATAGCCGAGATCGTTGGTGAGATTCGTGCCGACGCCGAACGCCAGCTGGCAGCGCCCGCGAAACTGCTGATAGAGCTGCAGCACCTTGGGGATGTCGAGCGCGTCGGAAAACACGAGCACCTTGGTGCGCGGGTCGCAGCGGTTCTCCTCGTAATGCCTGAGAAGGCGCTCGCCCCAGTCGAAGGGATCGCCGGAATCGTGGCGCGCGCCGTCGAACAGCTTGCAGAAGTACATGTCGAAGTCGCGCAGGAACGCCTTCATGCCGTAGACGTCCGACAGCGCGATGCCGAGATCACCGCGATATTCCTTCGCCCACATCTCGAAGCCGAAGATCTGCGAGTCGCGCAGCCGCGGGCCCAACGCCTGACACGCCTGCAGGTATTCATGCGCCATCGTGCCGAGCGGCCGCAGGCCGTGCTTCATCGCATAGAAACAGTTGCTCGTGCCGGCGAACTGCGCGCCGAGCTTGTCCTTCAGCGTCAGCACGACTTCCTCGTGCCACTGTCCGGAAAAGCGGCGGCGCGTGCCGTAATCGGCGATCTTGCAGTCGGAATATTCGGGCGGCGTAGCGAGCAGCTTGATCTTCTCGCGCAGACGCGTGCGGCCGGTTTCGTACTCGGGCTTGCGCTGCGTGTTGCGGAAATAGACCTCGTTGACGATCGCGAGCACGGGAATCTCGAAGAGGATCGTGTGCAGCCACGGCCCTTCGATCTCGATGTCGATCTCGCCATTATTCTTGGGCGACGGCGCGATACGGATGGACTTCTCGTTCAGATGAAAGAGCGCGAGGAAATCGATGAAGTCGCTCTTGATGAAGCGCATGCGCCGCAGATAATCCAGCTCTTCTTCCTTGAAGCGCAGATTGCAGAGCTGGCGCACCTCGTCGCGAATCTCGTCGATGTACGGCACGAGATCCACGTTCGGCGTGCGACAGCGGAAGCGATATTCGACATGCGCTGCGGGAAAATGATGCAGCACGACCTGCATCATCGTGAACTTGTAGAGGTCGGTATCGAGCAGCGAATTGATGATCATGGTTCTGACTGGAACATCCACGCGAATTGGCCGTGCGCCCGGCGCCAGGCCGTATGCCTTTAGGGCCATGTTACCCGAATGTGTTCGACGGCATGATCCATGCCCTCCCTTACCGAAGCCGCGCATACATACATCACGAATCGATATAAAGCGCGTCGCGTGCGGCCCGCGCCCGCTTTTACCGTTACGCTACAATATGCGTTTCGATACGCGCACCTCCCGGCCCACGTAGCCGCTCAGGGCGCCGCCCCCAAGAATTCCGCATGCAGGAGCCTGAATGACTCACGTTGTGACCGAAAGCTGCATCAAGTGCAAGTACACCGATTGCGTGGACGTGTGCCCGGTGGATTGCTTCCGCGAAGGTCCCAACTTTCTCGCGATCGATCCGGACGAGTGCATCGACTGCGCCGTTTGCGTGGCCGAGTGCCCGGTGAACGCGATCTACGCCGAAGAAGACGTACCCGGGGACCAGCAGCACTTCACCGAACTGAACGCCGACCTCGCGCGTAACTGGCCCAGCATCACGAAGACGAAGGGCTCGCTTCCCGAGGCCGACGACTTCAAGGACGTCAAGGACAAGCTGAACCTGCTCGAGCGTTAAATCGCGCGTTTGCCCGCATCACGCTTCGGTTTGACTGCAAAAATTTGCTTTTCGAGTGAAGATTGGGCGTTGACACGATAATCTCGGCCCCCTATAATTTCGCTTCTCTGCTGTAGATGTTCCCCGATAGCTCAGTCGGTAGAGCGCCGGACTGTTAATCCGTAGGTCCCTGGTTCGAGCCCAGGTCGGGGAGCCAAAAACTCCAGCAAGTCGGTTTCAAAAGAACCCAGTCAATCGGCTGGGTTTTTTATCTCAGCAGCAGATATCTCAGTTGTTCCCCGATAGCTCAGTCGGTAGAGCGCCGGACTGTTAATCCGTAGGTCCCTGGTTCGAGCCCAGGTCGGGGAGCCAAAAGCTTCAGCCAAAAAGCCCAGTCATATGACTGGGCTTTTTGCTTTTCCACCGCCTGGAAGCACTGACGCTTCACGCAAGCCACACGACAGTGAGCGAGCGCACGCCTTGAGCGCCGCGAATCAGCACGCCTTCGATATCCGCCGTCGCGGACGGTCCCGTCACGAGCACCGCATAGCGCGCCGATGCGAAATCGGGCCGTCGATACACCTGTTGCAAGCCCTCGACGAGCAGCGCGGGATCGAGCAGCACGACGAGATGTTGCGACAGATAGCCAACTGAGTTCACGACATACTCTTGCTCGCTGAACCACACCGAGCCCGTTTCCGCGACGCCGAAACGCCCTCTCACGACGCCCACATCGACATCCTGCAGCGACGCCGGCGGCGTATCGGGCGAAAGCGGCCGCGTGCCGTCGACGCCCGGCACCGCCGACGCGATCACCTTCGCATCCGGGAAGCGCGAGGCGATCAGCGCGTTCACATCGTCCAGACCACCAGCGTCGATACACGTTCCGCCCATCGCGGTGAGCGCCGCCGTGAAACGCGCCTTCAGATCGCCTTCGAGCGTCGGAAAGAGCGGCACATCGGGACGCGGACGCGATGCAGGCTGCGCCGCGCGGATCTTCGACAGAAAAGCTTCGCGAGTCGTCATTTTTCAGGCTTCCGGTTTTTCTTGTACCACTCGTGAAAAGTCTCGGCGGGCGCTTCGGGCAGATCGCGCTGTCGTCCCCAGATGTTGAGCGGGTTGTAGAGCACGAAATTGGGCAGACGCTTCAGCGCGCCGCCGAGCGACGCGACCGTCGCGCGATAAAGCGTCGGACTCGCGAGCAGGCGCCCCGCCATCTTCAGGACTTCCTGCTTCACGAACGGCACTTCGTGTTTCTCCGCAATCACCTCGCGCCACTTGTAGATCTGCTCGTGGATGTTCACCTTCACCGGGCAGACGTTGGTGCAACTGCCGTTCATCGTCGAGGCGAACGGCAGCGCGCTGTAGCGCTTCAGGTCGTGGGTCGGATTGATGATCGCGCCGATCGGCCCGGAATACGTCCCGCCATAGGAAAGCCCGCCGCTGCGCCGATACACCGGACACGTATTCATGCACGCGCCGCAGCGGATGCATTTGAGCGAGTACCAGAAATCGTCCATCGCGAGCCGCTCGGCGCGGCCGTTGTCGACGAGGATGTAGTGCATCTCCGTGCCCGGACGCGGCTGGCGAAAGTGCGATGTGTACTGCGTGATCGGCGACCCGAGCGCGCTGCGCGACAGCATGCGCACGAACACGCCGAGATCGGCGATCGTCGGAATGAGCTTCTCGATGCCGATCGACGCAATATGCAGCGGCGGCACGTTCGCCGACAAATCCGCGTTGCCTTCGTTCGTGCACACGACGACCGTGCCCGTTTCCGCGACCGCGAAGTTGCAGCCGGTCATGCCCGCCGTCTTCTCGCGCACGAAGTACGGCCGCGTGTTCATGCGCTGGCTTTCGGCGAGATAGTGAATGTCGCTGTTCTGCGGATCGGTGCCGATGGTCTTGCCGAAGAGCTCGGCCACGTCCGCGCGCAGCTTGTGCACCGCCGGCACGACCATATGGCTCGGGTCCTGATGATCGAGCTGCTGGATACGCTCGCCGAGATCGGTTTCCATCACCGTGATGCCGCGCGGCTCGAGATAGTCGCGCATGTAGCACTCGTCGGTGAGCATCGACTTGCTCTTGACGAGCGAGGTCATGCCGCGCTCGCTCATCAGCTTATAAACGAGTTCGTTGTGTTCCTGCGCATCGGCCGCGAAATGCACGACGACGCCATTCTTCTCGGCCTGATCGACGAACTGCGCGATGTAATCGGCCAGATTGGAAAGCGTGTGCTCCTTGATCTGCGACGCGAGATTGCGCATCGTCTCCCATTCCGGGATGCCGTGCGCCTGCGCGTCGCGCTTGCTGCGCAAGTCCCACAGACGCTTGTCGTGGAACGCGACGTGATCCGGCTTTTGCAGGAACGCGCCCGCCGCCTTCGCGTGATCGATGCGAACGGTCTTACTCATGCGCGTGCTCCGTTCAGGACCTGCGCGATATGGATGAACTTCGCATCGGCCTTCATGCGCTCCGCGCAGCCTTGCTGATGCATGAGACACGACATGTCGCCCGACACGATGTACTCCGCGCCCGCCCCGACGTGATCGCGCACCTTGTCCTGCCCCATGCGCACGGAGACCGCCTCTTCGGTGACCGAGAACGTGCCGCCGAACCCGCAGCATTCGTCGGGACGCGCGGGCGTGACGAACTCGATGCCCTTCACGCCTTCGAGCAGCGCGCGGGGCTTCGAAAACGGCGTGCCCGCGACTTCCGAATTCGATGTCTCGCGCAGATGCCGCACCGCGCTGCAACTGTTGTGCAGCCCGACCTTGTGCGGAAACTCGGCCCACGGAAACTCGCGAACCTTCAGCACGTCATGCAGGAATTCGACGAGCTCAAACGTATTGCGACGAACCTTCTGTACCGCGCTCGTCTGCTCGATCGCGGTGAAGTGCTCGCGGACATGATGCACACAACTCGCCGACGGCCCGACCACATAGTCGTAGTCGGCGAAATTCCGCGCGAACACGCGCTCGGCGCCCGCGGCGTCCTTGTGCGCGCCGCTATTGGCCATCGGCTGGCCGCAGCACGTCTGATCCGGCGGATAGTCGACGTCCACGCCGAGCCGCTCGAGCAATTCGAGCGTGGCGATGCCGATCTGCGGATAGAACGCGTCGATGAAACAGGGGACGAACAGGGCAACTTTCATGAGGTCCGATCGTGGGGTTGGACAATCAATTTTGGTAAGCTTGGTCTGACCAAGACTTTAATGAGATGCCTCTTTCGTGTCAAACTCGGACATTCACCAGCTTTCAACCGGCCTATACGTCCAGCGATGAGTTTTCAGCCCGTCCATGCGCACTCGTACGCTCGCGTGCGCCTCTCCGATGTCGTGTCCGGTCAGATTCGCGAACTGATCTCGAACGGCACGCTCCTGCCTGGCCAGCGTCTGCCCGCCGAGCGCGATCTGGCCGAGCAGCTGAACGTGTCGCGCCCGTCGCTGCGCGAGGCGCTGATCCGGCTGGAATCGGACGGATTCATACGCGCGGCGGGACGCGGCGGTTTCGTCGTGTCGGATGTGACGGCGCCGCTCGTGTCGCATCCGCTCGCCGCACTGCTCGAACAGCAGCCGAACGCCAGCGCCGACGTGCTCGAACTGCGCCACGGCCTCGAAACGCTGTCGACCGCTTACGCCGCCGAGCGCGCCACCGATGCCGATATCGCGCGCATCGCCGCCGCGTTCGACGCGCTGCAGACCGCCGTCGCCGACAAGAGCACGCGCATCGCGGAAAAGGATGCGGCGTTCCATCTCGCGATCGCCGACGCGACGCACAACGTGGCGCTCACGCACGTCATGCACGGCCTCAACGAACTGGTTCGCGAATCGATGCTGACCTCGCATCGTCTCGTCGATTACGACGATGAAGTCGAAGCGAATCTGATGACGCAGCATCGCGCGATCTTCGATGCGATCGTCGCGCGCGATCCCGCGCGGGCGCGCGAGTGCGCGGGCGCGCATCTCGACTACGTGCGCACGCTCTACGCCGACATCGCGGCACGGAAGAAGCGCGTCGCCTGAATCGAATCGCCTTACGAATCTGTAAGCCGCGAGAAAGTCCTGATAGGACAACACCTACACAGATTTCGGACATGCACGGCTAACGCCCGCCGGCCTTCCTCGCGATACTGGAATCGTCAACAACAACACGCGAAGGAGGACGACATGCCTTACCTACTTGGATGGTTGCTCGGCGTGCCGGTGATCGTGCTGGTGATCCTGTATCTGATCTTTCATTGACTGCATGCGAAGCGCGAGATGCATCGAAGAGCCAAGGGCGTCGATACAATACGACGCCCTTTCTCTTTTCCGGAAGACGACGATGAAACCCTCCGTCCTTGCGCTCGCCCGAAACCTGGCCTTGCTCGCCACCCTCCTCGGGGCGGGATTCGCGCACGCGGAGGAAATCGCCAGCGTCAACACCAATTTCCGTTTCACCGGCTCGGATCGCGTGAGCGTCGACGCTTACGACGACCCGCTCGTCCAGGGCGTGACCTGCTATGTGTCGCGCGCGCGCACGGGCGGCGTGAAAGGCACGCTCGGCATCGCGGAAGACCCGACCGAAGCGTCTATCGCCTGCCGTCAGGTCGGGCCGATCAAGATCTCCCAGCCGCTCAAGCAGAAAACCGATGTGTTCTCGGCCGGCATGTCGTTCATCTTCAAGACGCTGCACGTGGTGCGCATCGTCGATGCGAAACGCAATACGCTCGTCTATCTGACGTATAGCGACCGCGTCGCGACCGGCAGCCCGAAGAACAGCGTGACGGCCGTGCCGGTGCCCGAAGGCACGACCATACCGGTGAAGTGATGCGCAACTGTCCTGTCCGGCGCGTAGCAAAGTTGTAAACTGAGCGATTCCGCCCGCCTCAGACTTTCCCGACGATGAACGCCGACCGTTTCCGCAACGCCGCACGCTACTGGCGCTCGCCGCTCGTGCCGGACGCGGACATGGTCACGGCCGAATACTACGATCACGAATTCTCGCCGCACTGGCACGACGCCTACACGGTGCCCGTCATCGAAGCCGGCGCGGAATGCTACGACTATCGCGGTGCGCATCATGTGGCCGAAACCGGCTCGGTGCCGGTGATCAATCCCGGCGAGGTGCATACAGGCGCGCGGGCCGTCGATGCGGGCTGGCGCTATCGCGTGTTCTATCTGCCGGTGCCGTTCGTCGAAGGCCTCGCGCGGGACATGTCGGGGCGGCGGGAATCGTCGCCCTGGTTTCCCGATGACATCATCCGCGATCCCGATCTGGCGCGGCGCCTGGTCGTCGCGCATCGGCTACTGGAAAGCGGCGCGGACCCGCTCGCCGCGGAACTGGCGCTCGTCGATGCCGTGACGACGCTGCTCGGCCGCCACGCGCTGGAACGCCCGGACATCGCGCCGCTTGCCGCCGACACACACCGCGTCACGGCGATGAAATCCCGACTCGCCGACGATCTGCTCGAACCGGTCACGCTCGCCGAACTCGCCCAGACTGTCGGTCTCTCGACCTTCCATGCGGCGCGTCTCTTCACACGCGAAACGGGCCTCGCGCCGCACGCATGGCGCAACCAGTTGCGTATCGTGCGCGCGTTGCCGGCATTGCGCGCGGGCGCTTCCGTGACCGACGTGGCCGCGGCGAGCGGCTTCACCGACCAGAGTCATTTCACGCGCCATTTCAAGCGAACGTTCGGCGTGCCGCCCGGCCGCTGGCGCTGAGCGCTTCGCCCAGCCAGGAAAGCGCAAGAACGTACAAGCGTGTAAGCCGGCGTCTTGCGTATCCTCGCTTCCATAGGAGGAAACCTTGAAAGCAACACCCGCACAACCTTCCGGCGCCGCATTGCGCGAATTCGCTGCCGGCGCACGCGACACCATTCCGATGATGATCGGCGCCGCGCCCTTCGGCGTGATCTTCGGCACGCTCGTCACCGCAAGTCCGCTCGCGCTCTGGCATGGCCAGCTGATGTCGCTCGCGGTGTTCGCGGGCTCCGCGCAGTTCATCGCGGTCGGCCTGATCGCGTCGCATGCGAGCTTCGCCGTCATCTGGGCGACGACGCTCGTCGTCAATCTGCGACACGTGCTCTATTCGGCGACGCTCGCGCCGTATGTCGCGCATCTGCCGCGCCGCTGGCGCTGGGCGCTCGCGGGCACTCTCACCGACGAAGTCTTCGCCGTCGCCTACGCGCATTATCAGAAGCGCGCGCCGGGCGAGACCGGCCCGCATTACTTTTTCGGCTCCGGCGTCGCGATGTACCTGAACTGGCAGTTGTGGACGCTCCTCGGCCTGTTGTTCGGCGCGGCGTTTCCCGGTTTGAAATCGCTCGGCCTCGACTTCGCGATGGTCGCGACGTTCATCGCGATCATCGTGCCGCAGCTTGTCGCCGTGCGTTTCGTCGCGGCGGCGCTCGCATCAGGCGTGCTGTCCTTCGCTTGGCAGGGCTGGCCGTACAAGCTCGGGTTGCTTGCGGCGGTGTTCGTGGGCGTCGCGGTCGGCATGGTGCTCACGCTGATGGAGAACCGCCCGCACGAGAAAAACCGCCTGAAGAACGCCAAGGAGCGCACGCAATGAACTACATCACGCTGATCCTCGGCATGGCGGTGGTCACATATGTGATCCGCGCCGCCGTATTCGTGCTGGGCGAGCGCCTGCCCTTTCCGCCGATCGTGCGCACCGCGCTTTCGTTCGTGCCGGTGACGGTGCTCACGGCGATCATCGTGCCGATGGCCGTCTCGCCGCACGGCAACGGCGCCGAAATCACCTGGCGCAATCCGCAGCTCGTGGCGGCAATTGTCGCGATCATCGTTTGCGCGCTCACGAAACGGCCGCTTTTGACGATTGCGGTGTCGCTGACGGTATTTTTCGTCTGGCAGTTCGCCGTGCTGCGCTAAACGTTTCCGTCAATTCGCTAGCCAACGGCTTTCAAAAAGCATCGAAAAATCCTCAAGTTCCCGGAAAGCGCGCCGATATCAGAAACGAATGGACTCCGCCCCGAGAGCGGCGCCAAAGGCATTTCTCGCGCTCCGGACCATCCGGACGCGGAACCGGGAACCAACATGCGTCAAATCACCCTTTCGTTGCGCGAAGAGACGATCGCTTCGCTGCATCGCGATTTCGAAGCGTTCATGCGCCTGTCGCTGAAGCTGGATCCGCAATTCGTCACGCCGACGTTCGAAGACTTCCTGCGCGCGAAGCTGCTGGACAACGACACGCCGCTGACCGAGCAGGCGGTGCAGCGCATGCTCACGCACGGCCAGTACGCGTGGGCCAAGCGCGCGCTCGACAAGGAGTTTCCCGATGTCGTCGAAATCCTGATCCGTCAGGCCTCCGAGCACGGATTCGCGTTCGCGATCCGCGCCGACTGGACCGCGGAGGATCTCATCGCGGCGTCGCGCGCGTGGGCGACCGCGATCGTCACCGAGGCGAAGGGCGATGTGTCGCAAGTGGACATGCTCGCGTCGCAAATGAAATCGGCTGCGGCGGACATCCGCGAAGTCGAAGAAAAGATGCAGACGCCCGCGTGGCGTCTCGCGGATTCGCTGCGCCAGCGCGTGTACGAAACGAAGATTTCCGTGGAGACGAGCATCGGCTCGACCGCGCGTGAAAAGCTGGGCGAACTGCGCTGCCTGCTGCGGCTCGGCATTTTCTATGGGTCGATCCAGAAGCAGGAAGCGCAACAGGTGCTGGAATATGTGCGCTCGCTGCGGCCCGAACTGTTCGTCGAAGAGCCTTACGACGGCTTCACGCGCTTCGCCGCGTGGCTGCGCAGCATCTTTGCACCGTCGCCGCGCGCTCCGCGACCGTCACGCGCGCAGCGTTAATCCCACATTCCCTTCAGGCGCGCCGCGATATCGATTTTCGCTTTCGCGGCCGCCGCCAGCCCCGCCGCCGTCGGCGCGGCGGGCGCGATCACCGGCGGCCACGCGGCCGCTTCGAAGTTCTGCATCAGATGCGGCGGGATGAAGCGCGTGCGCTGCGCCCAGACGTGCCGGTCGCCCAGATGCGTCTGGTTGTGCACGTAGAACCGCTGTGGCGTGATGATGTGCAGGTCTTCCTTCGCGCGCGTCATCGCCACGTAGAGCAGACGCCGCTCCTCGTCGATTTCCTCGTCGCTGCCCGTGCCCAGATCGGACGGAATGCAGCCGTCCACGCCGTTCAGCACGAACACGTTGCGCCACTCCTGGCCCTTCGCAGAGTGGATGGTCGAAAGAATCAGATAGTCCTCGTCGAGCATCGGGACGCCGGATTCGTCGCTCGTCGCGTCGGGCGGATCGAGCGTGAGTTCGGTGAGAAAGCGCTCGCGCGTGGGATACGTCGACGCGATGCTCTCCATCTGCAGCACATCGCCGATGCGGATCGCCGCGTCCTCGTGATTGCGCTCCAGGTGCGGCTCGTACCAGCGGCGGATCATTTCGAACTCGGCCGGCCAGCCGGATTCGCGGCCGCAAAGTTTCGCCATCAGCCCGACGAAGCGCGGCCAGTCTTCGCTGGCTCGCGCGGGAGCCTGAAATCTGGCAATCGCGCCTGGCGCCTGATCCTGCGCGACGCTATCCAGCAAGCGCCCGGCGATGGCCGGACCGATGCCCGGCAGCAACTGCGCGACCCGAAAACCCGCGACGCGGTCGCGCGGATTTTCCGCCCAGCGCAGCACCGCCAGCACGTCTTTCACGTGGACGGAATCGAGAAACTTGAGTCCCCCGAATTTCACGAAAGGAATGTTGCGCCGCGTGAGTTCGATTTCGAGCGTCGCGCTGTGATGCGCGGCGCGGAACAGCACCGCTTGCGCCTTCAACTTCATGCCCGCCTCGCGCGCTTCGAGCACCTTTTCGACGACATAGCGCGCCTGATCGGCTTCATCGGCGACGGAGACGACGCGCGGCTTCTGCGCCGATGCCTTGTCGGTCCACAGATTCTTCGTGTAGCGCTCCGACGCGAGCCCGATCACCGCATTCGATGCCTCGAGAATCGGCAGCGTTGAGCGATAGTTGCGATCGAGCGTGACGGTCGCGGCGGGCGGATCGAAATGGCCGGGAAAATCGAGGATATTGCGCACGGTCGCGCCGCGAAACGAATAGATGGACTGCGCGTCGTCGCCGACGACCGTGAGGCCGCGCCCGTCGGGCTTCATCGCGAGCAGGATGGACGCCTGCAGGCGGTTGGTGTCCTGATATTCGTCGACGAGCACGTGGTCGAACCGACTAGCGAGATCCGCCGCCACTGAAGGCTCCGCCGCGAGATGCGACCAGTAGAGCAGCAGGTCGTCGTAATCGAGCACGCTTTGCGCCTGTTTCGCGGCGACGTAGGCGGCGAACAGACGCTTAAGGTCGGCTTCCCACTCGCGGCACCACGGATACGACTGATCGAGCACGTTACCAAGCGACGCGCCCGTGTTCACGACGCGCGAGTAGATCGCGAAACAGGTCGACTTCGCGGGAAAGCGCTTCTCCTTCGACGACAACCCGAGCTCGTGCCGCACCAGATTCATGAGATCGGCGGAATCTTCGCGATCGTTGATCGTGAACGATGGCGCGAGCCCGACGAGATTGGCGTAATCGCGCAACAGCCGCGCGCCGACGCTGTGAAACGTGCCCGACCACGTCAGCCCCTGCGCGATCGCGCTCTTCTTGCCGAGCGCGTTCATCGCGATGCGCGAGACGCGTCGCGTCATTTCGAGCGCCGCGCGCCGCGAAAACGTGAGCAGCAGAATGCGATGCGGATCGGCGCCCTTCACCAGCAGATGCGCGACGCGATGCGCCAGCGTGTTGGTCTTGCCCGAGCCCGCGCCCGCGATCACGAGCAACGGCCCGCCCGTGCGACCCGGTTCATCGACGCCGAACTCGACGGCCTCACGCTGCGCCTCGTTGAGCTTCGCGAGATAGTCGGCGACCTGTTTCGCGGTGGAATCGGAAGCGGCGTCGGCGGTGTCGGGAAGCGTGAGCACGTGAAGGAAGGCGGCGGCAAAAGAGTGACGCACACTGTATATCCATACAACCCGCGCGCGCAAGTCTTTGGCTCGACTACGCTTTTGGCCCCAAATGAAACGAGCCCGGTTCGCGATGAACCGGGCTCGCGTCGCTACGAAAGCGCGTACTACTCCGCTTTCTTCGCGTTCTTCAGCTTCGCGTCGGCGGCGGCTTCGTTGGCGTCTGACTGCGCCTCCGTTTTCTTCTTGTCGGCCTTGGCTTGCGCGACGGCCGACTTCTTGTCGGCCTTCGACTGTTCCTTCGCGGCCTTCTGATCGGCGGCGGTCGGGGCGTCGGATGTCGTCTGCGCGAACGATGCCGCACTCACGCTCGCAAGCGTCCCGGCGATCAGCGCCGCCAGCAGCGCATTGGTTTTTCGATTCATGATGTCCTCCCTTCTTTTAGATGCCGCGAGCGCCGCGACGCGCGGCCTCGCGACGCGTCACGCTCAGTGCTGCAGGCCCGCGTCCTTCGGCGTGCCCGGCTCCGTCGCGTTCAGTTCCGCCTTGGCGGCGTCCTTGTCCGCCTTGCGGTTGATCTTCGCGTTCTGCACCTCTTCCTTGTATTGCGCCTTGGCCTGCTGGTTCTGCGCCTTCAGCTCGGCCTTCGACGCCTTCTTCGACGCGCGATACTCGGCGTTGGCCTGCGCGTTCGCGTTGCGGCGCTGGACGAGCGGATCGGTCGGCGCCGGCGCGACGACGTTCTGCTGCGGCGGCGTCATCGGCTGCTGGGCCTGCATCGGCTGCGGTTGCACCGGCTCGGGCTGTGTCGCGGTCTGAGCGTAAGCGCCCGAAGCGGCGAGCGTGGCGATGGCGGAGCCGATCAAAAGGATTCGTGCGCGAGTCATAAGCTAGTCCTCTCTGTAGTTGGCGTCGGCGGCGCGCTGAAAGCGGTGAAACGAGCGAGCCGCGCGACTTTTGTCGCTTGGAAAGATGACCGAAGCTTCATCGATCAAACGGTCGGACCGGGCACCGATCGGGCGAGTTCTTTAAAACCAGTCATTGTTACCGACGGTTTCATCTGGCTACATTTGCCAACCAGCTCGCTTGCGATCCGATTACCGGTCCCGCGATGGCACTCAGCACGACGCATGCCCGGCGCACGTTTGTGCGTGGTTTATCATGGAGGCCTTTCCCGCATCACCCGTCCCATGCCGCCACTCCAGTTCACCCTCACCGGCGATTACGTCGAACTCCACAATCTGCTGAAGCTGATGGGCCTCGCGGACAGCGGCGGCTCCGCGAAGGCGCGCGTCGCAATGGGCGATGTCACCGTCGACGGCAAGGTGGAGCTGCGCAAAACGTGCAAGATCCGCGCGGGTCAGCGCGTGAAGCTCGACGGCCAGACGATCCACGTGCGCGCGCCCGAATAGCATCGCCGCCAGTTGCGCGCACGCGCCGCGCACTTGAGAAAATCCGGCCATAAGCGATCGCGTCATCGACATGCCGCACGCGACGCAATAAGCTAGTCGTCTTTCGTTCTGGTTTCAGCGCCGGGTCTGTAGCGTCGGTTTTCCCGTCAGCGCACGTTTCGCAGCGCGCTCCGCTTGTTGCCCTTCCGCTTTCCAGTCCGCGACGCTCAGTGCGCTGAGCGCCGCCTTTGTTTTCGATCCGAGCAGCCATGCAACCGCAAGTCACGCGCACGACACGCGCGCATCAAGGACCGCCGAGCCTCTCGCGTCATGCCGTCGATACGGCGCGCCTCGCCGCGCCGCTCGCCATCGCGCAACTCTCGCAGATGGCGATGGGCGTCACCGACACCATCCTGCTCGGCTCGCTCGGCCCCGACGCGCTGGCGGCGGGCGGGCTCGGCGCGAACCTCTTCTTCGTCGTCGTGACGCTGCTGCAGGGCGTGCTGACATCGGTTTCCGTGTCGGTCGCGCACGCGCGCGGCTCGAACGCCGACGATCGCGTGCCGGGCATCTACTGGACGGGGCTCGTGCTTTCCATACTGCTCGCCGTGCCCGCGTTCGTGCTGCTGAGCTACGCCGAGCCGATCCTGCTCGCGTTCCACGAACCCGCGACGCTCGCGAAGAACGTCGGCGAATACTGCGCGGTGCTGCGCTGGGGGACGCCGGCCAGTCTTATCGGCGTCGGGATGATGCGCGCGTTTCTGCCCGCGATCGGTGCGGCGCGCAGGCTCCTGTGGATCTCGATCGGCGGCGTGTTCGTCAACGGCTTTCTCAACTACGGGCTGATCCACGGCGCGTACGGCCTGCCGCGCGAAGGCTTTCTCGGTTCGGCCGCTGCGACCACGATCACCGTCTGGGGCATCGCGATCGCGCTCGTCGCGGTGCTGCATCTGCGGCCGCGCTACCGGCATTTCGTCGTGCGCGCGCGCCCGCGTCTGCCGCTGATGGGCGAGCTCTTCGGCCTCGGCTGGCCCGTCGCGATCACCTACGGCGTCGAATCGACGCTCTTTCTCGCCACCGGCATGATGGTCGGCCTGCTCGGCGAAGCACCGCTCGCCGCGCATCAGATCGCGCTCAACGTCGCGTCGGTCGCGTTCATGGTGCCGCTCGCGATCGGTCAGGCGGCCAACGTGCGCGTCGGCTACTGGGTCGGCGCGGGGGTGCCGGTCGCGGCGCGGCACGCGGGCTTCGTCGCGCTCGCGCTCGGCGTCGGCTTCATGGTGTGCTCCGGACTCGTGCTGATCACCGTGCCGCGCGCGATCGTCGGCCTGTATCTGAATCTCGACGATCCCGCCAACGCGCATACCGTTGCGCTCGCGGCGTCGCTCCTCGGCGTCGCGGCCGTGTTCCAGATTGTCGACGGCATGCAGACGGTCGGCTCCGGCTGCCTGCGCGGCCTGAAAGACACGCGCATCCCGATGCTCGCCGCCGCGTTCGGCTACTGGGGCGTCGGCTTTCCGACCGGCTATGTGCTCGCGTTCCACTTCGAGCTGGGCGCGAAAGGCCTGTGGTGGGGACTCGCCGCCGGACTCGCGAGCGTCGCCGTATTGATGACGCTGCGGTTCCATCGCATCAGCCGGCGCTTCATCGAAACGGGCGTCGCGCCCCTGCCCGACGACACGGATGCCGCGAGCGCCGCGCCGCACGGACACGTCTGATAAGCACACGATGCGCGCGCCGATTTGCATAGCACGAATGCTTGGTTGGGCCGCACGGCGCGCATTGCTACGATGAACCCGTCTCCTCCTTGAGACATCTGTGACAGGGGTTGTCAGCCCGCTTCAGCCAAGCGGGCTTTTTTTTGTCTTCAGCGTCCTCTTCCACTCACTCGCGGGCATTCCGTCCGACCTTTTTCCGATTTCCCATAAAATAATTTCGAGATGCGCGGTGCGAGAACGCGCCTTGCTTCATCGTGCCGTCCGTCGAATGCGTCAGGACGTGCCGAGTCGCGACAGCTAAAAACGAGGAATCGAAGTGTCGGAAAGCCGGGGGATGTGGGAAGTGAAAGAGCGTGGCGCGAAGCACGCCAGCATCGAAAGAAGATTGAGCGACGCCGTGCGCAATGTGGCCATCGTCGTTTTGACGACGGCGCTCGCCGCCTGCGCGACGCGCCCGCCCGCGACGGCGTTCGATCGGCCGGCGAGCCGCGGGCTGGCGTCGAGCGAAGCGACGCCGCTCGCGAACGCGCTCGCGCCGCTGGAACGGCAGCATCCGCATCAGTCGGCGGTGCGCCTTCTGCCGACCGGCACCGACGCGTTGCAGGCCCGCATCGCGCTCGCGCGCGCGGCGACCAAGACGCTCGACATGCAGTACTACATCGCCGAGGAGGACAACACCGGCAAGCTGCTCTTGGGCGCGGCGCTCTATGCGGCGGATCGCGGGGTGCGGGTGCGCATGCTCGTCGACGATCTGAACTTCAAGGACATCGACCAGATCATGGCGGCGCTCAATTCGCACGACAAGATCGAGATTCGCGTGTTCAACCCGTACGGCAGCGCGCAGCGCAGCTTTTCCGAGCGCACGCAGAATTTCTTCACGAATCTCGGCCACTTCACGCGCCGCATGCATAACAAGGCGATGATCGCGGACAACCAGATCGCGATCGTCGGCGGACGCAATCTCGGCGACGAATACTTCAACGCGAGCCCGACGCTGCAATTCCGCGATCTCGACGTCTTCGCCGCCGGCCCGGTGACGCACGAAATCTCCGCGAGCTTCGACGATTACTGGAACAGCTCGCTTGCGTATCCGCTGCGCGCGCTGAACAAGCAGAAGTTCGATCCGTCCGAGCTCGACAAAACCCGCGACGACCTGCGCGCGCATTGGCGCCAGCAGGCCGAGCCGCTGAACGCGAAGCCGCTCAATGCGACGCCGCTTGCGCAGCAGATCACGCGCGAGGAAATGGGCCTCGTGTGGGCGCCGACGGAATTCCATGTCGATTCGCCGTCGAAGATCGAGCATCCGAGCGACGACTACAAGAGCCCGCCGATGCAGCGCCTCATCGACTTGCTGAAAGACGCGCAGAGCGAATTCCTGATTCTCTCGCCCTACTTCGTGCCGCACGACGCGGGCGTGAAGGCGCTCGGCGATCTGACGAAACGCCATGTGCGCGTCGCGGTGCTGACCAATTCGCTCGCCGCGACCGATGCCGTCGCCGTGCAGGCGGGCTACGCGCCGTATCGCATTCCGATGTTGCAGAACGGCGTCGAACTGTACGAATTCAAGCCGATTCAGGCCGAAGGCGAAAGCAGCCCGCGTGCGGGCCTGTTCGGCTCGCAGTCGCGCGCGAGCCTGCACGCGAAGGCCTATGTGATCGATCGGAGTATCCTCGTGATCGGCTCCATGAATCTCGATCCGCGCTCGGCCAAGCTGAATACCGAACTCGCGCTGGTAATCCACAGCAAGCCGATCGCCGAGGAAGCCGCGAGGCTCTTCGCGAACGGCATCTCGCCGAAGATGAGCTGGCGCGTGCAACTGGCGAGCGCGGCGGTCACCGAGGAGCTGAGGCGCACGGGCGCGCCGCAGTCGGGCCTCGTCTGGACGACCGAGGCGAACGGCGATCTCGTCACCTACAATTTCGATCCCGAGGCAGGTTTTTATCGCAATGCGATGACGGGCCTCTTCATGCTGCTGCCCGTCGACAAGCAGCTTTGATCCAACTTCGTAAGGGAACTCACGCCATGACACACGATGCGAAGGGCGACGTACGGATGGAGAAGGACACGTTCGGCGAAATCGCCGTGCCGAACGACAAGCTTTGGGGCGCGCAGACGCAGCGCTCGCTGCAGAACTTCAAGATTTCGACGGAAAAGCAGTCGCCCGAGCTGATCACCGCGCTCGCGATCATCAAGCACGCGGCCGCCGAGGTGAACGAAGGGCTGAAGGTGCTCGATTCGAAGAAGGCGAAGGCGATCATTCAGGCCGCTGAGGAAATCATCGACGGCAAGCATCCCGATGAATTTCCGCTCGCCGTGTGGCAGACCGGCTCGGGCACGCAGACCAACATGAACCTCAACGAGGTGATCGCCAATCGCGCGAGCGAGATCATGGGCGGCTCGCGCGGCGAAGAACGGCTCGTGCATCCGAACGACGACGTGAATCGCGGCCAGTCGTCGAACGACGTGTTCCCGACGGCGATGCACGTCGCCGCGGCGATGGCGATCACGAAGCATCTGATTCCGTCGCTGAAGACACTGCGCGATACGCTCGACAAGAAGGCGAAGGCCTTCGACAAGATCGTGAAGATCGGCCGCACGCACTTGCAGGATGCGACGCCGCTCACGCTCGGGCAGGAGTTTTCGGGTTACGTGGCGCAGCTCGATCAGGGCATCAGGCATGTCGAGGCGACGCTGCCGCATCTGTATCAGCTCGCGCAGGGCGGCACGGCGGTCGGCACGGGACTGAACGCGCATCCGGACTTCGCGGTGAAGGTCGCGGCGGCGATCGGCAAGCTCACCGGCCTGCCCTTCGAAACCGCGCCGAACAAGTTCGAAGTAATGGCCGCCGCCGATGCGCTCGTCGCCGCGCACGGCGCCCTGAAGACGATCGCCGCGGGCATGATGAAGATCGCCAACGACATCCGCTGGCTCGCGAGCGGGCCGCGCTGCGGGCTCGGCGAACTGTCGATTCCGGAGAATGAGCCGGGCAGCTCGATCATGCCGGGCAAGGTGAACCCGACGCAATCCGAAGCCGTGACGATGCTGTGTTGCCAGGTGTTCGGCAACGACGTCGCGGTGAACTTCGGCGGCGCGAGCGGCAACTTCGAACTGAACGTGTTCCGGCCGATGATCGCGCATAACGTGCTGCAGTCCGTCCGACTGCTCGCGGACGGCGCGCAGAGCTTCAACGACAACTGCGCGGTCGGCATCGAGCCGAACGAGAAGCGCATCGACAGTTTGCTCAATGAATCGCTGATGCTCGTGACGGCGCTCAATCCGCATATCGGTTACGACAAGGCCGCGCAGATCGCGAAGAAGGCGCACAAGGAAGGCACGACGCTCAAGGCCGCGGCGCTCGCGCTCGGTCATGTGACCGAGCAGCAGTTCGACGAATGGGTCAAGCCGGGCGATATGGTGGGGAACAAGTAGGCGCGCCCTTTTCCGACAAAAGCGGCGGGATCAGACCTTCCCCGCCGCGACCTCTTCCGGCTTCAGTTCGACAATCGCGTCGAGCGCATCCTTCACGTCCATCGCGTATTTCGCGAGGCGCTTTTCCTCGTCCGTTTCCGGCACGAAGGCCGGCACGGGCGTCGGCTGACCTTTTTCATCGACGGCGACGAAGACCATCAGGCAATCGGTCGTCTGCTGAAGCTCGCCGACTTTCGGATCGCCCGCGTGCACGGAGATATGAATGTGCATGCTGGTGCGCCCGGTCGTCACCACGCGCGCGCGCAACTCAACCAGATTGCCGACGAGAATCGGCCGACGAAAGCGGATGTTACCGACGCTGACCGTCACCGCGTAGCGACCGGACCACATCGCGGCGCAGGCATAGGCTGTTTCGTCGATCCATTTCATCAGCGCGCCGCCGTGCACCTTGCCGCCGAAGTTCACCGAGGTCGGCTCGGCGAGAAAGCGGAAAGTGGTTTCGGCGCGGCTTTTAGGAACCGCGGGAATGGGAGATGAGGTCGGCGTATTCATGGGGATGCCCGTCTGGTGCGGAAATGAATGCCGATTATAGGGTCGGCAATATTCAATCGTGGACGGTAATGCCCTGATCGATGGTGCCGTACATCGTGATGCTGCCGCCGCCGCCCGCCGATGACGACGGGCCGCCCGCGCAGCCCGCACAGAGCATGAGAAGGCTGATCACGCTCGCGAGAATGAATCTGGACATGGAAATTCTCCTGCTGGCTGAGATGCCAGCGGTCATTCTAGCTCTGCGCTTCGTGCATCGACATTTCGGCGCGCGGTGAAACATCGGATGCGGAGCCGCGCTAGAGTGGATAGGTCGATTACTACGCCCGACAGGGACATCGCCATGAACTCCGCTTTCGACGAAGCCGAATCGCGCGTGCGCCATTTTCCCGGACTGTCGCGCATCGGCGCGCTCATCGCCGATCCCGGCCGCGCCGCGATGCTCTGGTCGCTGATGGACGGCACCGCGCGCCCCGCCGGCGAACTGACGATGATCGCGGGGCTGTCGCCGTCGGCGGCGAGCGGGCATCTCTCGCGTCTGACCGAAGGCGGGCTGCTCGCGCTCGAAGTGAGCGGGCGGCATCGCTACTACCGCATCGCGACGCCGGATATCGCCGCGGCCATCGAGGCGCTCGCCAATCTCGCGCGGGCAAGCGCGCCGCAGCGCGCGCCGGAACGCCCGCCTTCCGCCGTGCCGGTCGAGATGCGTTTCGCGCGGACCTGCTACGACCATCTCGCGGGCGAACTGGCCGTGCAGCTCTTCGACCGGATGATCGCGCGCAACTGGCTCGCCGCCGCCGACGATCACGAACAGGCGCACGGCCCCGCCGCGCTTGACGCGACACCGGAAGGCGCGCAGGCGTTCGCCGAGCTCGGCATCGACCTGAAGACGCAACGCGCGCGGCGGCGCCGGTTCGCTTGCACGTGTATCGACTGGAGCGAGCGCCGGCCGCATCTGGGCGGCGCGCTCGGCGCGGCATTTCTCGAAGCGTGCGAGTCGCATGGCTGGATCGAGCACACGGCCACGCGGCGCGTATTGCGCGTGACGCCGGCGGGACATCGGCACTTCGACGGGTTTTTATCCACGCGATAAAGCTTTGTTACGCGCACCTGCGCGCCGTTACAAACGGCATCGTACGGATACACGCCCCGGCGATACATTGATCCGACAGGCTCGCGCACCGACAGCGTCACACACGACGCACGCGCGGCCGCCGGAGAATACGATGAAAACCAAGACCATCGCGGCCGCCACGTTATGGGCGCTCGTATCGATATCGGGGTCCGGCGCGTTCGCGCAAACACCGCCCGACGAGGCGGCGCAAGCGGGCCAGAGTGATCCGCCCGGACGCATCGCGCGCCTGAATTACATGGCGGGCACCGTGACGACCGAGCCCGCCGGCGCGTCCGACTGGTCCTACGCGCAGATCAACCGCCCGCTCACGACAGGCGATCAGCTCTGGAACGACGAGAACGCGCGCTCGGAAATGCACATCGGTTCGACGGCGGTGCGTCTGGGTTCATCGACGGCCCTTTCCGTCCTCGCCCTCGACGACAACACCGCGCAACTCAAGGTCGCCCAGGGCACGCTGTCGACGCGCGTGCGCGAACTGCCGCCCGGCACGCGCTATGAAATCGACACGCCGAACGCCGCGCTCGCCATCACGACGCCCGGCGACGTGCGCGTGGACGTCGCGCCCGACGGCCGTTCGACGACGGTGACGGTGCGAAGCGGCGGCGTCACCGCGTATGGCGACGGCGGTTCGGTGCAGCTCGCGGGCGGCCAGCAGATGACGTTCGAGGGTACGAATCTCCAGCAGGCATCGGCGAATGCCGCGCCCGCGCCCGATGCGTTCGATCAATGGGCCGCGAGCCGCGATGCGTCCGAGGATCGCTCGGTGTCGGCGCGTTACGTGTCGCGCGATATTCCCGGCTATCAGGATCTCGACGCCAACGGCACGTGGCGCAGCGATCCGTCCTACGGCCCGGTCTGGGTGCCGAATGCCGTTTCGGCCGACTGGGCGCCGTATCGGCAGGGACACTGGGCGTGGCAGGACCCATGGGGCTGGACCTGGATCGACGATGCGCCCTGGGGTTTCGCGCCGTATCACTACGGGCGCTGGGCGTATGTCGGATCGCAATGGGCGTGGGTGCCCGGCCCGATGGCCGTGAGCGCGCCGCCCGCCTATTCGCCCGCGCTCGTCGCGTTTGTCGGCGATGGCGGCAGCGGCGTCGACTGGAACGTCGCGCTGACGGTCGGCGGCATCGCGGCGGCGGGCGTCGCGTGGTTCCCGCTCGGGCCGGGCGAGGCGTGGCGTCCGCATCGCGATGGCTGGAGCCAGCGTTATTACGAGCGCGTGAACCGCAATGTCTACGTCGATCGCTCGGTGCGCGTGAACAACACGTACGTCAACTACCGCGCCCCGCGTGGGCTGACAGCCGTGCCGGCAAACATGTTCGTGCATGGTCAGCCGGTCGGACGTCAGCCGTATGCGGTCGATCCGTCGCGCTGGCGCAATCCGCATTTCTTCGCGGGGGCGCCGGGCATCGCGCCGGCGCACGACAGTTTTGCGCCCGGTGCGCGGCGCGCGGATTATCGGCCGCCACAGGGCGGATTCGGACGTCCGGTGGTCGCGACGCGCGCACCGGTTGCGCCGCCGGCTTTTCACGATCGATACCCGCAGCAGGATCGCGATACGCACGGGCCCGGCGCGCGCAACGAACAGGTGCATCTTGTGGCGACGCATGGGCCGGCGCGTTCGGTGATCGCGGGCGGCGCGCCGTCCTCGCCCGCTCCCGTGCAGCCCGGACAGCCGCATGGCAACGGCGTCCCGCATCCGCCTCAGGCATCACAGTTCGGCGGCGGCGATCCGCACTTCGCTCACGGCGACCCGTCGCGCGGCCACGATGTCCAGAGCGGGCCGCGTGCGCCGCAGCAGGCGTTTCAGCCGAACAGGCCGCCGCAACAAGGACAGCCGCCGATGCAACCGCAGCCCAACCACGCGCCGCATGTCGAGCGCGGTACGCCCAATCCATCGATGCAACCCGCGTTCGCCCAACACGCGCCGCCCGCGCCGCAGCAACACCAGCCGCGCGTCGAGCAGCCGCGTCACGAGATGCCGTCGCCTCGCCCGCAGCAGGAAGCGCAGCGGCCTCAATTCCATCCCGAACCGCCGCGCCAGCCGATGCATCAGGAAGTGCGTCAGCCACCGCATCAGGAACCGCATCAGCAGCCTCAACAACCGCAGCAGGCACAGCAGCCGCAACACGGCGGCGGCAACAACGATCATCATCGGAGTTGAGGCGATGAGCAGGCGGCACAACGAAAACGCGCGGCCCGAAGCCGCGCGTTTTCGCATGCAGAACCGAGGCGCTCAGACCGCCATCGGCGCCGTGAGCGGCTCGTGATGCTTGTAGCCTTCCAGCGCGAAATCCTTCGGCTCGATCTTCTCGAGCCATTCCGGCTCGTAGCGTTTCGTGACCGCGTAATCGGGCACGCGATCGGAGATGATCAACTGCGGCGACGGCAGCGGCTCGCGCTTCAATTGCTCCTGCAGCATGTCGAGCTGATTCTCGTAGATGTGCGCATCGCCGATGAAATACGTGAACCAACGCGGCTTGAACCCGGTCAGCCGGCCGACGAGATGCAGCAGCGCCGCGCCTTCGGCCAGATTGAACGGCGTGCCGAGCCCGACGTCATTGCTGCGGATATAGAGACACAGCGAAATCTCGCGCGTCACCGCGTTCGGGATGAACTGATACAGCAGATGGCACGCGGGCAGCGCGATCTCGTCGAGCTTCGCCGGATTCCACGCATGAAACAGAATGCGCCGGTCGGTCGGGCGCTCGATGATCGTGTCGAGACACTGACGCAACTGATCGATCGCCTTGTACAGCAGCACCTGTTCGCGCCCGTTCTCGACGAAGCTCGTCACGACCTGGAAGCCGCGATTGGTCGCATCGGCGATCTGGTCGTTCGCGCCGGCGTCGACGAGCTTGTACGCGGGCCATTTGCGCCACTGCACGCCGTAGACGTCGCCGAGATCGTCCGGGCCTTGCCGGTACGGATTCTCGAGCCATTGCGGATTTTCGTTCGCGTTCGCGTCCCAGACCTTGCAGCCGAGCGCGCGGAAATCCGCCGCGCTCTTCGACGCCCGCAGAAAGCCCACCAGTTCGCCGATCGCGGATTTGAACGCGAGCTTCTTCGTTGTCACGGCCGGAAAGCCTTGTTGCAAGTCGAAACGCAGCATCGCGCCGGGAATGCTGATCGTGCGGATGCCCGTGCGGTTTTCCTGCCAAGTGCCGGTATCGAGAATCGTCTGGACGAGCTCGAGATACTGTTTCATTCGATGTTCCCTGGGTGCGCCGCATACCCTCGCGAACGGAGGGCGTAAACACGAGATTTTACCAAGCGACGGGGACCGGCGCTTATTTCAGCGGCACGAAAAAACGGGCGCCTGAAAGCGCCCGTCCGGTGGTGAATCTCGGTGATGTGCGCTCAGCCGCGCGTGGCGTGCTCCGACGGTGCATCGACCTCGATGTGACGCATCCCATGCGCGCTCAATAGCCGATACAGCGTCACGCGCGAGATGCCCAACTCGTGCGCCGCGTCGCCCAGACGTCCGCGATGGCGCAGGAGCGCAAGCTCGATGGCCTGCCGTTCCGCCGCCTCGCGCGCCTGCGCGAGCGAAACCGGCGCCACTTCGACGTACTCGCCGAGTTCGAGATCGCGAGCGGTGATCTGCCGCCCCTCCGACATCACGATCGCGCGCCGCACGCGGTTGATGAGCTCGCGCACGTTGCCCGGCCAGCCGTAGTTGTGGATCGCGGCGATCGCATCGGGGGAAAATCCGCGCAGGCGCCGGCTCGCATCCTTCTTGAAGCGGTCGAGCATATGCTTCGCGAGCAGTTCGATGTCCTTGCCGCGCGCGCGCAGCGGCGGCTCGTCGATCTGCAGCACGCACAGCCGGTGATACAAGTCCGCGCGGAACCGCCCTTCGATCATCGCGGTCTGCATGTCGACGTGCGTCGCCGAGATGATGCGCACATCCACCGGCGTCGAGCCATGACCGCCCAGGCGCTCCACCTTGCGTTCCTGAAGGAAGCGCAACAGGCTCGCCTGGCTTTCGAGCGGCAGATCGCCGATTTCATCGAGGAACAGCGTGCCGCCATTAGCCGCCTCGACGCGGCCGATCTTGCGCTGATTCGCGCCCGTGAACGCGCCGCGCTCGTAGCCGAAAAGCTCCGATTGCAGCAGATGCGCGGGAATCGCGCCGCAGTTGATCGCCACGAACGGTTGATCGCGACGCGCGGAGCGCTCGTGAATGGCGACGGCCGTCAGTTCCTTGCCGGTGCCGGATTCGCCCGAGATGAACACGGGCGCATCGGTCATCGCGACCTTGCGGATCGAACGGAAGAGCGCGAGCATCGCGTCGCACGAACCGACCATCTCGCCCTCGGCGCGGCCTTCGCTGCGCGCATCGTGCGACGCGGCGTCGTGCAGCGAAACCATGCCATACGCATGACCGACGGAATCGACGATGCGGTCGTTCGACGTCGGCAGCGTCACGTAATCGAAGCAATAGTCGCGAATCAGACGCCGCACGGCAGCGTCTTCCAGTTGTCCGGCAACGGTGGCCGCGACCCAGCCCACGTTGGTCATCGTCAGCGACGATTCGAACGCCGCCAGTTCATGAGATTCGAAATGACTCGACAGATCCAGCAACCCGCCGGTCGCCAGATCGCTACGCAGTGCCTTGCGCGTGTCGCGCGCGCTCGCGACGATTTCGATATGCCAGCCGCGCTCCTCGAATCGCGCGCACAGCGTCTCGCTTGGATCGCGAGTCACATAGATGAGTTGCCGCCGAGCGACGTCCATTATTCAGATCCTTTGTTCAACATTCGTTGAAAAGGTCACGTAGTTCAGGCTCGCACTACATCGCAGACTTCGTTGCCCTCGCACGTTTCTCTCAAACGTATGGAGAGGGACTTGCCCATTCGATACGACGCCCCCGGGACATAGCGCGACACACCACGCGCTCTTCCACGAAACCCTTTATGTCTGATTCTGTGCCGTTTTTGAGAGACTACTATAACCCAGAAACCCCGAAAACAAATATCGCGAGAGCCGCCGGTTTAGCCACAAAACCCTGATAGGACGGGCCTCGCAAGAATTTCTCACACGATTATTAAAAACTTTACGCACAATTTAATAAGACAAAATCTTATACCGATTTCACGAGAACTTCATGTTTTTCTGCCTGTATGTTTCAACTGTGAAACGTTTTCGTCCAAGTTTCTGCAGCGCGCCTGCCGTCGACTTCCGCCATTCATTGCGTGGCAATGCTTTCCGACGCATGGCACATTATTCGCTCGACTCGGAACGCGTCGGATGGTAAGAAATACTGTCTATAGAACGCGCGTTCATATTCTGTCCCGCATTCATCTTCAGCTTAATCGTTCATACCGGCGAGACGATTACTTTATTTCCGGATCTTTCTGCGCCGGGAATAATTACCTTGGGTTATGTCGTTACGATGGCACTCGATAGTTCATACCGGCGCGACGAATCAGGCGGCGCGCAACAAGACCGCGAGGAAGCGGACGAACCGGGCGATGCGGAACAGCCCGCTATCCGTCCGACGGGCTCAGGCGTCAGCGTGATGCTATGGGACGAGGTCGCGCCCGCCCCGACTTACGCGCCGCCGCTCGACGACGATTCGCCCGAGGCGTGAGTCCGCGCGGCGCTCCTGCGGCAGTATCGGTCCGAGGTGTCGGTTAGAATCGAGGCCCCGGCGGCGCGGCCCGCGCGCCTGTTTGCCTCGACCTCCCTCACATGACGACGCTGACCCTGATCGTCGCCCGCGCGCGCAATGGCGTGATCGGACGCGACAACCAACTGCCCTGGCGCCTGCCGGAAGACCTCGCATTCTTCAAGCGCACGACGATGGGCGCGCCCATCATCATGGGCCGCAAGACGCATGAATCGATCGGCCGGCCGTTGCCGGGGCGGCGCAATATCGTCATATCGCGCGATGGCACGCGGCGCTACGACGGCTGCGACGTCGTGACGAGCCTCGAAGCGGCGCTCGCGCTCGAACCGGCGAAGGAAGCGTTTCTGATCGGCGGCGCGCAGTTGTATCGCGATGCCATCGCGCGCGCCGACAAGATGATCGTCACCGAGATCGACGCCGATTTCGACGGCGACACACGCTTTCCCGCGCCCGATCCGGAACTGTGGCGCGAAGTGTCCCGCGAGCCGCATCGCGCGGCGGCGCCGAACGATTTCGCATTCGCGTTCGTGACCTACGAGCGCATCGCGGCCTCGGAATGAAAAAAGGCTCCGGATGCGTTCCGGAGCCTTCGTCTTTCAGCGGATGCGGATCACTGTCCCGCGATCGTCATCCGTTCGATCAGCACCGAGCCGATTTCCTTCGTGCCACGCACGACGGTATCAGCGCCGATCGCCTCGATGTGGCGGAACATCTCCTGCAACGTGCTCGCCACGGTGATTTCCTCGACCGCATGCACGATCTTGCCGTTCTCGACCCAGAAGCCCGACGCGCCGCGCGAGTAATCGCCCGTCACGTAGTTCACGCCCTGCCCCATCAGCTCGGTCAGCAAGAGGCCGGTGCCGAGCTTCTTCAACATCGCTTCGAAATCGTCTTCGGGTTTCGTATGCGTGCTCTTCATCGTCAGATTGTGCGAGCCGCCCGCGTTGCCGGTGGTCTTCATGCCGAGCTTGCGCGCCGAATACGTCGACAGGAAATAGCCCTGCACGACGCCATCCTCGACCACGCTGCGACGCTGCGTGCGCACGCCTTCCTCGTCGAACGGCGCGCTGCCCATGCCGCCCTTCACATGCGGGTCTTCGACGATCTGGATATGCGGCGCGAACACCGGCTTGCCGAGGGTGTCGACGAGGAACGTGGTCTTGCGATACAGCGCGCCGCCGCTCACCGCCTGCACGAACGCGCCGAGAATGCCCGCCGCGAGCGGCGCCTCGAAGAGCACGCGGCACTTGCGCGTGTCGAGACTCCTGGCGCCCAAGCGTGCGAGCGCGCGCTCGGCGGCGTAACGTCCGACCGCTTCGGGCGCGGCGAGGCCGGACGCGTCGCGTTTGGACGTGTACCAGTCGTCGCGCTGCATGTCGCGGCCCGCTGCCGCGATCGGCGCGCACGCGATGTAATGCCGCGAGTACGGATAGCCCGCCATGAAGCCGCGCGAGGTCGCGAGCACGAATTGCGAATGCTGCGCCGAAACGCTCGCGCCTTCCGAGTTGGTCACGCGCTTGTCGACCGCGAACGCGGCGGCTTCCGCGCGGCGCGCGATCTCGGCGGCTTCCTCCGCATCGATGTCCCACGGGTGATAGAGATCGAGGTCCTGCGGCGCCTTCTCGAGCAGTTCCGCTTCGGCGAGGCCCGCCGCGCTGTCCTCGGCCGTGAAGCGCGCGATGTTGTACGCGGCGGCGACCGTGTCGCGCAGGGCGTCGCGCGTGAAGTCGGCGGTGCTCGCATTGCCGCGCTTCTTGCCGATGAAGACGGTCACCCCGACCATCTTGTCGCGGTTGTGCTCGATCGTCTCGACTTCGCCGCGCCGCACGCTCACTGACAGGCCGTCGCCTTCGGAGATCTCGGTGGCGGCATCGCTCGCGCCGAGTTCCTTCGCGTAACGCAGGATGTCGGAGGCGATCTCCTTGAGTTCGTCCTGCGTATGCGGGAAGTAGCGTTGCTTGACGTCCATGTCTGCTGCCATTTTTGGTTGCCTTTGGAAGTCGGGCGGCGCGCGCCCGCGCATGTCGTGGTTGCTTCGGAATGTCCGGCTCGACGCGCACGCAATCGGGCGTCGAGCAACGGAACTGGCCTATCACGCGATCATAGCAAGGACGGCGTGCATTCACCCGCCAAGCTTTGTCGCAGACCCGGACGCGCGCTTCAGGCACGGTGCGCACGCAAGCTACAATGTCGGGATGAACCGTAAAACCCGCATTCAACCGATCGATTCCGGCCGCGACGACGAGCGCGAGCCCGACGAAAACGGTTACGACCGTCCGAGCAAATCCCAGCTCAAGCGCGACATGCACGCGCTGCAGGAGCTGGGCGAAGCGCTGATCGCGCTGCCCAAAGATGCGCTCAAACGCATGCCGATGCCGGAGAATCTCGGCGACGCCGTGCGCGAGGCGCGCCGCATCACGGACCACGAAGGCAAGCGCCGCCAGGTGCAGTACGTCGGCAAGGTCATGCGCTCGCTGATCGAGGACGAGGTCGCGGCGCTGCGCACGGCGCTCGATACGTATCGTGGCGTGAACAAGTCCGAAACCGCGCGGCTGCACTGGATCGAGCGCACGCGCGAAAAGCTTCTCGCCGACGACGCCGCGCTCACCGAATTCATCCGCAATCATCCGGGCGTCGATCCGCAGGAAGGCCGCACGCTGATCCGCAACGCGCGCAAGGAGCGCGAGCAGCAAAAGCCGCCGCGCTATTACCGCGAACTGTTCCAGTGGATCAAGAACGCGGCGGGCGCGGAAGACGACGAAGACGTCGAAGGCGATGAGGACGATCGTGACGAAACCGAAGCGTAACCACCCGGACGAGCTGATCGTCGGGCTCGTGTCGATCAGCGATCGCGCGTCGCAAGGCGTCTACGAGGACAAGGGCTTGCCGTCGCTGCAAACGTGGCTCGGCGAGGCGCTGACCACGCCCTTTCGCGCCGAGACGCGCCTGATCCACGACGATGCCGCGACCATTTCTGCGACGCTCGTGGACCTCGTCGATACGCTCGGCTGCGATCTCGTGCTTACGACGGGCGGCACCGGCCCCTCGCGCCGCGACGTGACGCCCGAGGCGACGCTCGCCGTCGCCACGAAACCGATGCCCGGCTTCGGCGAGCAGATGCGCCAGATCAGCCTGAATTTCGTGCCGACGGCGATTCTTTCGCGGCAAGTCGCGGTCATCCGCGAGACGGAAGATCACGCCGCGCTGATCATCAACCTGCCGGGACAGCCGAAGTCGATCCGCGAAACGCTCGAAGGATTGAAAGACGCAGACGGCAAGCAGAACGTGCCGGGCATTTTCGCGGCCGTGCCGTACTGCATCGACCTGATCGGCGGACCGTATATCGAAACGCGGCCCGACGTGGTCAAAACGTTCCGCCCGAAAAGCGCGATCCGCCCGCCGAAAAGTTAAGACGCGGCAGCCGGCGCCGACGGAATCAAGAAGTGCTCGCGGTAATACTTGAGTTCGTCGATGGACTCGTGAATGTCGGCGAGCGCGCTATGCATCGCGCGCTTCTGGAAGCCCTTGTAGATCGCCGGCTGCCAGCGGCGGCACAGTTCCTTCAGGGTGCTGACATCGAGATTGCGGTAGTGGAAAAACGTCTCCAGCTCGGGCATCCAGCGCGCCATGAAGCGGCGGTCCTGGCAAATCGAGTTGCCGCACATCGGCGACTTGCCGGGCGGCACGTACTGGCCGAGAAACTCGCGGATCTGGCGCGTGGCTTCGGCTTCATCGACCGTCGAGACCTTCACGCGTTCGGTCAGCCCCGAGCGTCCGTGCGTGTTGCGGTTCCACTCGTCCATGCGGCCGAGCGCCTCGTCCGTCTGATGAATCGCGAGCACCGGACCTTCCACCATCCTGTCGAGCGTCGAATTCGTCACGACCACCGCGATCTCGATGATGCGATCGTTGTCCGGATCGAGACCGGTCATCTCCATGTCGAGCCACACGAGGTTCATGTCGCTGCGCACGAGCGCGTTTTCGTCTGATTCGGGGGCGGCGGAGATGTCGGTCATGAGAAGCGGCCTGAGAGATGGGAAAGCCACTGCGCGTCGGCACGGCCTAGAACCTATAATTCTCGCATAGTTCAATCGGAAGTCCCGGATGACCAACCTCACTCTTGCTTTCTCGACGATCTTCGTCGTCGCCCTGGTCGCGATGGTCTCGACCAAGCTCTGGCTCGCGTCACGGCAGATTCGCTATGTCGCCGCGCACCGCAACGGCGTGCCCTCGCAATTCTCCGGCACGATTCCGCTGACTGCGCATCAGCGCGCCGCGGATTACACCGTCGAGCGCACGCGCCTCACGATGATCGAGGTCGTCACGAGCGCGGTCGTGCTCGTCGCGCTGACGCTGCTCGGCGGCGTCCAGGCGCTCGATCTCGCCATTTCGGACTGGCTCGGCCGCGGCTATCTCGGTCAGATCGCGCTGGTGGCGTCGGTGGTCGCGATCACGAGCATCATCGATCTTCCGTTCGACTACATCCGCCATTTCGTGATCGAGGAAAAGTTCGGCTTCAATCGCATGTCGAAGAGGCTCTTTTTCGTCGATCTCGTGAAAGGCACGGTGCTCGCGGTCGTGATCGGCGCGCCGCTTCTGCTGCTCACGCTCTGGCTGATGGACCGCGCCGGCACGTTCTGGTGGCTGTGGACGTGGATGGTATGGGTCGCATTCCAGTTGCTCGCGATGATCATCTATCCGACCTTCATCGCCCCGCTCTTCAACAAGTTCGAACCGCTGAAGGACGAGGCGCTCGTCGCGCGCATCACGAATCTGATGTCGCGCACGGGCTTCGCCGCGAAGGGCCTGTTCGTGATGGACGGCAGCCGCCGTTCCGCGCACGGCAACGCGTATTTCACGGGCTTCGGCGCGACGAAGCGCATCGTCTTCTTCGACACCCTGCTCGCGCGTCTTTCCGGCAGCGAGATCGAAGCGGTGCTCGCGCACGAACTCGGCCATTTCAAGCGCCGTCACGTGCTCAAGTTGATGATCGTCATGTTCGGCATCAGCCTCGCGATGCTCGCGCTGCTCGGCTGGCTCATTCAGACGACGTGGTTCTACGAGGGTCTGGGCGTGCGGCCGTCGCTCGTCGGCAGCAACAACGGGCTCGCGCTCGTGCTCTTCATGCTCGTGCTGCCGGTGTTCATGTTCTTCATCACGCCGCTCGGCAGCCTGACGTCGCGCAAGAACGAGTTCGAAGCCGATGCCTTCGCCGCGAGCCAAACTGATCCGAAGGATCTCGTGAACGCGCTCGTGAAACTCTACGAGGACAACGCGTCGACACTCACGCCCGATCCCATCTACACCGCGTTCTATTACTCGCATCCGCCCGCTTCGCAGCGCATCGACCGCCTGATGCAACACGCCGCATGACGCGCGGGTCCAGGCGTCCGAGCGTGGGCGAGCGACTCGAAGGCACGGTGATCGCGGCGCACGGGCGTCACTATCTGGTGACGCCGGAAGACGGCGGCGCGATGCTTCAGTGCTTCCCGCGCGGCAAGAAAAGCGAAGTCGCCGTCGGCGATCGCGTGATCTACGAACAGTCGTCGGCGGATCAGGGTGTGATCGTCGAGATCGGCGAGCGGCGCAATCTGCTCTACCGATCGGATCAGTTCAAGTCGAAGCTCTTCGCCGCGAATCTCGATCAACTGCTGATCGTGCTCGCCACGGAACCGCATTTCAGCGAGGACCTGCTCGGACGCGCGTTGATCGCGGCGGAGGCGCATGGGCTGGAATCGCTCATCGTGCTCAACAAGATCGACGTCGGACATGCGGTGCCGCTCGCGCGCGAACGGCTCGCGCCGTATCGCGAACTCGGTTACACGGTCGTCGAGCTGTCGGCGAAGATGATGCCCGGCGATGTCCATCCGCAACTCGATGCCCGCCTGAAAGATCGCTCGACGATCCTGCTCGGCCAGTCGGGCATGGGCAAATCGACGCTCGTGAACCTGCTCGTCCCCGATGCCGACGCTGCCACGCGCGAGATTTCATCGGCGCTCAATAGCGGCCGCCACACGACCACGTTCACGCGTCTCTACGAGTTGCCCGGCGGCGGCGCGCTGATCGATTCGCCGGGTTTTCAGGAGTTCGGCCTGCATCATCTGTCCGAAGGCCAGCTCGAGCGCGCGTTCGCGGATTTCCGGCCCTATCTCGGGCATTGCCGCTTCTACAACTGCCATCATCTGCACGAGCCTGGCTGCGCGGTCCTCGAAGCCGTCGATGCCGGCAAGATTCGCCCCGGGCGTCACGCGCTCTACGCACAGCTCGTCCACGAAGCCAGCCAGATCGTTCGATGAAGCGGCTCACGCGCGCTCCCAACCTGATCACGGCGCAGCACTGGGTGAACGTGCTCGCGACCGCGGGCGTGCCGTGCGAGTTGCACAACCGCTATCTGAACGGTGCGATGGGCGAGATTCCGGCGGATCAGTGCGCGCCGGAGATATGGATCGTCGACGATCGCGACGAAGCGTTGGCCTTGCGCCTTCTGGAGCGCGCGAGAAAAGGGCCGGACGCGAACGCCCGGCCCTGGAGATGCAAGCATTGCGGCGAGTGGCTGGAACCGCAATTCACCGTGTGCTGGAACTGCCAGACGGCGCGCGATCCGCTCGACGACTGATTACGCCAGCCACACGGCGATCGTCAGCATCAGCAGCAACAGCATCCACAGAATCACCGCGCGCCACACGAGACCGACGGCCGATTGCAGCGTGCGCGGCGTGCAGTCGTCGCCGACGGGCAGCGGGCTCGCATCGCCCACGGCAAGTGCTTCGACCGAAAGCGGCTCCGCCAGCGGACCGGCGAGACGCGCGCCAAGCGCACCGCTGCCTGCGGCGAGCAACACGCCTTCGTTCGCGTCCGGCCACTGACGCGCGTGATTGCGCCAGGCGTAGATCGCATCCTCGAAATTGCCGACGATCGCAAAGCCGAGCGCGGTCAGACGCACCGGCACCCAGTCGATGACAAAAAACGCGCGCTGTGCAAACGACGAAAACTCGGCGGTCCGCTCCGGATTCGGCTTCGCCCACGCGCGCGCCAGATATTCGGCGATGCGATACAGCACCGCGCCGGCCGGGCCGATCGGAATCAGGAACCAGAAGAACACGCCGAACACATGCCGGTGCGACGCCACCACCGCGTGAACCAGCGTATGCCGCACGATTTCGCTGACGGGCATATCGACCGTGTCGATGCCAGTCCATTCGTTCAGCACTTCGCGCGCGCGCGGCACGTCGTCGTTGTTGAGCGCGAGGTGGATATCGGTGAAATAGTGGCTGAACTGCCGGAAGCCGAGCGTGAAGTACACGATCACCACGTTCCAGAGAAACGCCAGAGCGAAGTTGATCCGGTAGAGCACGTAATAGACGAGCCCGACCGCGAGCGTCCACGGCAGCACGACCACGAGCCACGCGACGATGCCGTGTTTCTCCTTGCCAGCATCGAAACCGTGCGCGGTGGATTCCGCATGATATTGGAGCAACGCCGAAATCGGATTGTGCGGCGACAAGGCGCGCATTTGCTCAATGACGAGAGCCAGCAATACGGAGAAAAAAGTCATGCGAAGCGCCGAAACGGTCGGATTAGTTCGAGTTTCGCGTAACGATAGCACAGCGCCATACGCGTTTAGCGCGCTGAGTAATTGCGCAAGCCGCGGCGAGCACGCGGACTTTCCGCGCCGTCACGCGCGAGCCGCGAGAAAGCGATAAAAATTGCGCAACATGCCGGCCGTTGCGCCCCAGATGAAATAAGGAGCCTTCCTTTCGCCCGGCGCGTAAGGCATCGCAAAAAAACGACGCTCGCCGCCTTCCCAGCGAAAAACGCGCACTTCGTGGTTCGCCGGATTCATCAGCCAGGCGAGCGGCACTTCGAAGATATCGGCGACTTCGCATGTATCGGCCTTCAGGGTAAAAGGCGGATGCACCAGCGCAACGACAGGCGTCACCTTGAAACCCGTGCCCGTCAGATATTCGGGCATCGCGCCGATGATCTCGCAATGTTCCGCGCCCAGGGCGACTTCTTCGTAGGCCTCGCGCAGCGCGGTGGCGGCGGCATCGGCGTCTTCGGGCTCGCGTCGGCCGCCGGGAAAGCTGATCTGCCCGGCGTGATCCGACAGATGATCGGCTCGCTGCGTCAGCAGCACGGTCAAGCCGCCCTCACGCACGACGAGCGGCACCAGCACGGAAGCCACGCGCGGATCGCCGCCGATCGCCTTGATGCGCTGCTCGCGTTCTTCCTGCGTCCAGTCGAGATTCATCGCGAAACGCGCGCGCAAGCCTTCCGGCGTGAGGCGCTCTGGCGGAATGGGCGGGAGTGTCTCACCCGTCGAGAGGACGGGCATCTTTTCGGGTTCGAGGATGCGGGGAGTCGAAGTCTTTCCGGTGGACACGGGGTCGAGAACTGGGCTGTCGAAGTCTCAATTTGAACACACCAAAGAAAAAAGCACCCACATGGGGTGCTTTTTCCGTACTACGCCTGGACAGCGGCTTACTCTGCGGAAGCAGCAGCCTTGTCTTTGAAGACCAGCTTTTCCTTGATCCGAGCCGACTTGCCCGAACGCTCGCGCAGGTAGTAGAGCTTCGCGCGGCGAACATCGCCACGGCGCTTCACGACGATGCTCGCGAGCAGCGGCGAGTACGTCTGGAACGTACGCTCGACGCCTTCGCCCGACGAAATCTTGCGGACGATGAAGTTCGAGTTCAGGCCACGGTTACGCTTCGCGATGACGACGCCTTCGTAAGCCTGGACACGCTTACGCGTGCCTTCGACCACGTTCACGTTGACGATGACGGTATCGCCCGGCGCGAAGTCGGGGATGCTCTTCTCGCCCAGAACGCGTGCGATCTCTTCCTTCTCGAGTTGCTCAATCAGATTCATTACTGACTCCTTGTGCCATCTTGCCGAAGTTGCGTGCCTTGTATTTGCGTCAGGCCTCGGTAGAGGATGGGTTTGCTTCAGGCGCCGATTTTCAGCCAGCGCCCCCATTTTCCCGCTCGTCCGCCCGAAATCTATGCAGACTTCGACGCTTCCTTCGCGAGTTCTGCGAGCCACGCCTCGTCGGTGCGGCTCAACATCTTGCTGTCACGCGCCCGTCGGATCAGATCGGGCCGCTTGTTGAATGTGTTGCGTAATGCTTCGCGCCTGCGCCAGGCGTCGATTTCCTTGTGATGGCCGCCGAGCAGCACATCGGGAACACGCACGCCCTCGTATTCTTCCGGACGCGTGTAGTGCGGGCAGTCGAGTAATACGTCGACGAAACTGTCCTGCACCGCCGATTGCGCGTCATTCAGCACGCCGGGCAACTGGCGCACCACGGCGTCCATCAGCGCCATCGCGGGAAGTTCTCCGCCCGAAAGCACGAAGTCGCCGAGACTTACCTCTTCGTCCACTTCACGGTCGATCAGGCGCTGGTCGATCGCTTCGTAACGGCCGCACAGCAGCACGAGACCCGGTTCCTGCGCAAACCGCATCACGCGGTCGTGGTCCAGTTTCGCACCTTGCGGCGACATCATCACGACGCGCGTCGACGTAATTCCCTGCTCGCGCTGCGCAGCCTTGGCCGCGTGGATCGCGTCTTCCAGCGGGCGCGCCAGCATCACCATGCCGGGACCGCCGCCATAAGGGCGATCGTCGATGGTGCGGTAGTTGTCCGTAGTGAAATCGCGCGGATTCCACGTCCGCAAACCGAACCGCTCCTGCTTCACCGCCCGGCTGGTAATGCCCCAGTCGGTCAGCGCGCGAAACATCTCGGGAAAGAGCGTCACGACATCGAACTGCATCGCTCTCTCCGTAACGTGACGATGTTCAATAGTCGGCGTCCCAGTCGACGACGATACGCTTCGCCGCCCGGTCCACCGTCTTCACATACACGCCGACGAACGGAATCAGCCGCTCGCCGGCGACGGGCTTGCCATCCTTGTCGGTACTCGGATACTCGATCCGCAGGATGGAATGCGCGCCGTTGTCGATCAGATCCGCAACGCGGCCCAAGGCCACGCCCGCTTCACTTTCGACATCCAGGCCGATCAGATCGACCCAGTAGAATTCGTCTTCGCTGTCGAGCTTCGGGAAATCGCTGCGCGCGATATTCACCGTGTGCCCTTTCAGCGCGAGTGCCGTATCGCGGTCATCACAGCCGGCGAAGCGCGCGACGATCGTATCGGCATGCACTTTCGACTGCAGACAGCGCGCGGACTTGTAATCGCGGCCTTTGACGAGCCACCAGCGTTTGGCGTTCAGCAGCGCGTCGCCGCCCTGCTTGCCGTTCGCGTGCGGCACGATCTTGACCCAGCCTTTGAGACCGTATGCATCGGCAATGAAACCGAGTTCGACGGCATCGTCAGGCAAAGCCTCGACCGATTCGATTCCGCCTTGCGGCGTCTTCGAGCTCGAAATGTCGACCGCCACGTGACGCGCGCCCGGCTTGCGGACGAACGCGCCAAACGTGGCGGAACTCTCATCGTGCCCCGGCTTTGTTCGGTCGATATCTTCCGGCACGCGACCGGATTCAGTATTGCGCGTAGACATCGGCGAATCTTTGGGCAGGTTTCGAGCGGCTGTTACAGCGTCGACGAAGCGAGCTTAAGCAGCCGGCTGGGCTTGCTGAGCTTGCTTGACGAGACGCTCGACGGTCGGCGACAGTTGCGCGCCAACGCCTTGCCAGTACGTCAGGCGATCCTGAGCGATGCGCAGCGATTCGCCTTTGGTCGCGACCGGGTTGTAGAAACCCACGCGCTCGATGAAGCGGCCATCACGGCGGCTACGCGAGTCGGTTGCAACGATGTTGTAGAACGGGCGCTTCTTCGAGCCGCCACGAGCCAAGCGGATGATGACCATGCTGAAATCCTTGAAAACCGGGGTTCGGAACAACGAGAACAGGCGATTATAGCCGGAATGTGAAGCTCTAACAAACACTTAACGCATTTTTTGGATGCAAGCCGGATTCGCAGCGATTCCAGCACGTTTCCGGATACCGGGAATCACGCCGACGCGGCGATGCGCCATTGGTGGTGCGGACACACGTCGGCGTAAAATGGCTGACCGCGTCGGCTTGCAAGCGACGCCCGCCTCTTTCCACCACCGCTTTCGCTGATGACTTCCTCGTCCGTCGCCACGCAAGCCGGCTCAAAACCGGCCGGCAAGCAGGTTCCACCCTATTTCCGCTCGAAGACGCTGACCGCCGCGCTCGCGTTCCTGTTCGGCTACATCGGCTTGCACCGCTTCTATCTGTATGGAATGCGCGACAAGTACGGCTGGGCGCATATCGTCGGTATCGTTCTGGGGGCGTTCGGCTATCTGTTGCTCGCGAAAACGGAGCGCGCTTCGCTTCTCGGCTGGGTGCTGGCGTTCCCGGGTGCGATTTCGCTGCTGGCCGCCTTTCTCTCGGCCATCGTCTACGGCCTGCGCCCCGACGCCAAATGGGACGCGCAGTTCAATGCACACACCGGCCGCAGCAGCCGCTCTGGCTGGACGGTCATTTTCGTCGTGATTTTTTCGCTCCTGTTCGGCGCGTTCCTGCTGATGACCGGTCTCGCGCTCACGTTTCAGACGTACTTCGAAAGTCAGGTCGAGGCGGCGAAAACGCTGTCGCAATAAAACGTCAGAACAGGTCGAGTTGCGGGCTGGACGGCGGGCCCGCTCGTTTCGCGGGCCGCTGGAACTCGGACATGTCAAGAATGCCGCGTTGCCGTGCATTAAGCCCGAGGCGTTTCGTCGCCTTTTGAAAGCGCTGCTTGAGCATATCGGCCCACAGACCCTCGCCTTTCATGCGCGTCGAAAAATCCGAGTCGTAGTCCTTGCCGCCACGCATGTCGCGCACGCGACTCATCACGCGATCCGCGCGATCGGGGAAATGCGCGGCAAGCCAGCCCTTGAAGAGCGGCGCAACTTCCCACGGCAGACGCAGCACGATATAGCTCGCGCTCGTGGCCCCTGCTTCGGCGCACGCTTCCAGAACACGCTCCATGTCCGGCTCCGTCACGAACGGAATGACCGGTGCGATGCTCACGCCTACCGGAATGCCCGCCTCGGCGAGCGTCCGGATCGTGCGAAGACGCCGCGACGGCGTCGCCGCACGTGGCTCGAGCGTTCGTGCGATATCGGCATCCAGCGTGGTGACCGTGATCGCCGCCATCACCTGGCCGCGCCCGGCCATCGGCGCAAGCAGGTCGATGTCGCGCTCGATCAGCGAATTCTTCGTGATCGCCGCGAACGGATGCCCGCAATCGTGCAGCACCTGAATGACACGCCGCGTGATTTGCAGATCGCGCTCGACCGGTTGATACGCGTCCGTGTTGACGCCGAGCGCGATCGGCTCGGCTTCGTAGTTCGGTTTCGCCAGTTCGCGTTCGAGCAATTCCGGCGCGTTGATCTTCGCGTAGATCCGGCTTTCGAAATCCAGCCCCGGCGATAGTCCGAGATAGCTGTGTGTAGGGCGAGCGAAGCAATAGATGCAGCCGTGCTCACAGCCGCGATAGGGATTCAGCGAAACGGAAAACGGAATGTCCGGCGAGCTGTTGCGCGTCAGAATGCTTTTCGCCCGCTCCTCGAAAATCTGGGTGCGCAGCGGTGGCGCGCCTTCGTCCTCGGGATCGGCGGTGTGCGCCCAGCCATCGTCGACACGTTCACGCTCGTCCTTCTCGTAACGCCCCTGGATATTCGTGACCGCCCCGCGCCCCTTCAGCGGAGCGGGTGGCGCGACGGGATACTCACGATCGTGCGATGACATTGCGACGAAATCCATCGATTAATACTGTATAAATATACAGTATTGCTTCGCCATCGCAAGCGGAAAATCACGTCTCGACGAGAATCTTCAGCGTCTCCTTTATCTCCTCCATCACCACATAGCTCTTGGACTGCACCGCGCCCGGTAACTGCAAAAGGATGTCGCCGAGCAGCTTGCGATAGTCCGCCATCTCGCCGATCCGCGCCTTGATCAGATAGTCGAAATCGCCCGATACGAGGTGGCATTCGAGCACCTCGGGAATCTTCTGAACTTCGCGCCTGAATTGCTCGAACATGTTGCCGCTCTTGTGATCGAGCGTGATCTCGACGAATACGAGCAGCGCAGCGCCCAGCTCGTTCGGATTCACGCGCGCGTAGTAGCCCATGATGACGCCATCGCGCTCCATGCGTTTGACGCGCTCGATGCAAGGCGTCACCGACAGCCCGACGCGCTCGGCCAGGTCTTTCATCGCGATGCGGCCGTCCTCTTGAAGAATGTTCAGGATCTTGTGATCGAGCTTGTCGAGAGCGCGTACTGGATTTCGCTGAGTTCGCATTGGTTTTTCCTGAAAATCGATAAAATACAATAACTAAAACTGGGTCGAAGTCCATACCATAGTCGATAACACTATACGAGCTTCAGTTTGTCGCGTCGATCGCCTTAAGGCCCGCGCACTCGGAAGTTTCATCGAATCTGGATGGAGATCACATGCGAATCGTTATTCTCGGAAGCGGCGTCGTCGGTGTCACGAGCGCGTATTACCTCGCTCGCGCCGGTCACGAAGTCACGGTCATCGACCGCGAAGCTGGCCCCGCCCTCGAAACGAGTTTCGCGAACGCCGGACAGATCTCCCCGGGCTACGCATCGCCGTGGGCCGCGCCGGGCGTGCCGCTCAAGGCTGTGAAGTGGATGTTCGAAAAGCACGCGCCGCTCGCCATCCGCCTCGACGGCACGATGAACCAGTTGCAGTGGATGTGGCAAATGCTGCGCAACTGCACGCAGGATCGCTACACGGTCAACAAAGGCCGCATGGTCCGCCTCGCCGAATACAGCCGCGATTGCCTGCAGGCGTTGCGCGCCGACACCGGCATCTCGTACGAAGGCCGTACGGGCGGCACGTTGCAACTGTTCCGCACGCAGCAGCAATTCGACGGCGCGGGCAAGGACATCGCGGTGCTGAAGGACGCGAACGTGCCGTTCGAACTGCTCACGACCGATGAATTGAAGACGGCCGAGCCGGCTCTCGCCGCCGTGTCGCACAAATTGACGGGCGGTCTGCGCCTGCCGAACGACGAGACCGGCGACTGCCAGATGTTCACGACGCAGCTCGCCGCCATGGCCGAAGCGCTCGGCGTCAAGTTCCGCTACAACACGTCGATCGACGCGCTCGCCGTCAGCAACGGCCGCATCGCGGGCGTGCAGTGCGGCAAGGAACTGGTGACGGCGGATTCGTATGTCGTCGCGCTCGGCTCGTATTCGCCGAAGCTGCTCGGCGATCTCGTGAAGATTCCGGTTTATCCGCTGAAGGGCTACTCGATCACCGCGCCGATCGTGGATGCGAAGCGCGCGCCGGTCTCGACCGTGCTCGACGAGACGTACAAGATCGCGATCACGCGTTTCGACGACCGTATCCGCGTGGGCGGCATGGCTGAAATCGTCGGCTATGACAGGAAGCTGAAGCAGGCCCGTCGCGAAACGCTCGAAATGTGCGTGAACGACCTGTTCCCGGGCGGCGGCGATACCGCGAGCGCCACGTTCTGGACCGGCCTGCGTCCGATGACGCCGGACGGCACGCCGATCGTTGGCCGCACGCCGGTGCCGAATCTGTTCCTGAATACCGGTCACGGCACGCTCGGCTGGACGATGTCGTGCGGCTCGGGTCAGTTGCTGGCGGACCTGATGTCGGGCAAGCAGCCCGCGATCCGTGCCGACGATCTGTCGGTGCACCGCTACTTCGGCGATGTCGGCGTGAAGACGCGTCCGGGATACGCGAACGCATGATTGCCGCTATCGCATGAAAAACAAAGGCGCCTTGCGGCGCCTTTTCTTTTAGTCTTTTAGAACTGGTCTTCGCTCAACGCGAGTACGCCTTCCCGCCCGTTCGCGCTGACGATCGACGCCTCGATCCCCGGCGCGAGCGACAGAATGTGCTCGGCGAAGAACTCCGCCGTCGCGATCTTCGCGGAATAGAAACGCTCGTCGTCCGCGCGCTTCGCCTGTGCGACGAGCATCGCGCGCGCCATCTGCCATCCCGCCAGCACGATGCCCGCGAGCCGCAGATACGGCACGCTGCCCGCGAACACCGCATTCGGATCGCTCTTGAATTTCGCGACGATGAACTCGACCGCGCGCGCCAGCGAAAGACTTCCCGCGCTCAAGTGCCGATGCATCGACTTGAACGGCTGGCCGTCCGCTTCCGCGAGCGCCGCGATGGTCTGATCGATCTGCGCGAGCAGCGCCTGCGCCGTGGCGCCGCCATCGCGCACGGTCTTGCGGCCGATGAGATCGTTGGCCTGAATCGCGGTCGTGCCTTCGTAGATCGGCAGGATGCGCGCATCGCGATAATGCTGCGCCGCGCCCGTCTCCTCGATGAAGCCCATGCCGCCATGCACCTGCACGCCGAGGCTCGCCACATCGACGGACATTTCCGTGCTGAAGCCCTTCACGATCGGCACGAGGTACTCGTAGATCGCCTGATGGCTCTTCCTGGCGGCGTCGTCCGGATGACCGTGCGCGAAATCGCTATGCGCCGCCGCGACATACGCGAGCGCGCGGGCGCCTTCGGTGTAGGCGCGCATCGTCGAGAGCATGCGGCGCACGTCGGGATGATGGATGATCGTTACGGGCTCCTTCGCGCTGCCATCGACGGGACGGCTCTGCACGCGCTCTTTCGCATACGCGACCGCCTGCTGATACGCGCGCTCGGCGACCGCGACACCCTGCATGCCGACGGCAAAACGCGCCGCGTTCATCATGATGAACATGTATTCGAGACCGCGATTCTCCTCGCCGATCAGATAGCCGATCGCGCCACCGTGATCGCCGTATTGCAGCACCGCGGTCGGGCTGGCCTTGATGCCGAGCTTGTGTTCGATCGATACGCAATGCACGTCGTTGCGTGCGCCGAGCGAGCCGTCTTCGTTGACGAGAAACTTCGGCACGAGAAAGAGCGAAATGCCTTTCACGCCTTCGGGCGCGTCGGGCGTGCGCGCGAGCACGAGATGCACGATGTTCTTCGCCATATCGTGCTCGCCGTAGGTGATGAAGATCTTCGTGCCGAAGACCTTGTACGTGCCGTCGCCCTGCGGCTCGGCGCGCGTGCGCACGAGCGCCAGATCGGAGCCCGCCTGCGGCTCCGTGAGATTCATCGTGCCGGTCCATTCACCTTCGATGAACTTCGGCAAGTAGAGCGCCTTCTGTTCATCGCTGCCTGCGGTGAGGAGCGCCTCGATCGCGCCGTCGGTGAGCAGCGGACACAATGCGAAGGAGAGATTCGCCGAGTTCAGCGCTTCGATGCACGGCGTCGCGATGAGCTTCGGCAAGCCCTGCCCGCCGAAGTCCACCGGATGGATGACGCCTTGCCAGCCGCCTTCCGCGAACTGACGGAACGCGGCCTTGAAGCCGGGCGTCGTCGTGACTTCGCCGTTCGCCCACGCGCTCGGCGTGCGGTCACCGGCGACATTCAGCGGCGCCAGGACTTCGCCGCAAAAACGCGCGGCTTCCTCGACGACGGCCTGCGCCGTGTCGAAGCCTGCATCTTCGTGACCAGGCAGCGCGGCGATGCTGTCGATATCCGCCAGTTCCTTCATTACGAACAGCATGTCCTTGACCGGGGCGCTGTAGCTCATCGTCTTGTCTCCTCTCTCTAACGATATTTCGGTACAAAAAAAGGGCGCAACGTTCGTCGCGCCCTTTGTTTTTCTTTGTGGCGAGTGTTCGACTCACACGGCGCGGTTTAGCCGAGTTCTTTCACCAGTTCCGGCACGACCGCGAACAGATCGCCGACGAGACCGTAATCGGCCACGCTGAAGATCGGCGCTTCCGGGTCTTTGTTGATCGCGACGATGACCTTCGAATCCTTCATGCCCGCGAGATGCTGGATCGCGCCCGAGATGCCGACAGCCACATACAGTTGCGGCGCGACGATCTTGCCGGTTTGACCGACCTGATAGTCGTTCGGCACATAGCCAGCATCGACTGCCGCGCGCGATGCGCCCAGCGCCGCGTTGAGTTTGTCCGCGAGCGGCTCCAGCGTCTTCGTATAGTTCTCGCCGCTACCCAGTCCACGTCCGCCCGACACGATGATGTGTGCGCTCGTCAGTTCCGGACGATCCAGCTTCGTCACTTCACGGCTCACGAACTGCGAGATGCCCGCGTCGGCTGCTGCTTCGATCTTTTCGATCTGAGCGTTACCACCTTCCGCAGCAACCGGATCGAAACCCGTTGCGCGAACGGTGACGACCTTGATCGGATCGCTCGATTGCACCGTTGCGATGGCGTTGCCCGCGTAGATCGGACGCTCGAACGTGTCTGCGCTATCGACGGCGGTGATATCGCTGATCTGCGCGACATCGAGATGCGCGGCGATACGCGGCGCGATGTTCTTACCGTAAGCGGTCGCCGGCGCGAAGATATGCGAATAGTCCTTCGCGATGTTCAGTACCGTGCCGTCAATGTTCTCAGCCAGGCCGTCGGCGAGTTGAGGCGCATCGGCGAGCAGCACTTTTGCGACGCCCGCGATCTTCGCTGCCGCATCCGCCGCGCCCTGCGCGTTCGAACCTGCGACCAGCACATGCACATCGCCGCCAACCTTCGTCGCCGCTGCAACCGTGTTCAGCGTCGCTGCCTTGATCGACGCATTGTCGTGTTCCGCAATTACCAGAATCGTCATTTTTTCGCGTCTCCTTTACAGCACTTTGGCTTCGGTCTTGAGCTTCTCGACCAGCGTCTTCACGTCGGGCACCATGATGCCCGCGCTGCGCTTCGGCGGCTCGACGACCTTCAGCGTCTTCAGACGCGGCGCGACATCGACGCCCAGATCGGCGGGCTTCACCGTCGTCAGCGTCTTCTTCTTCGCCTTCATGATGTTCGGCAGCGTCACGTAGCGCGGCTCGTTCAGACGCAGATCCGTGGTGATCACTGCGGGAAGCTTCAGCGACAGCGTTTCCGCGCCGCCATCGACTTCACGCGACACAGTCGCCTTGCCATCCGCGACCACGACCTTCGATGCGAACGTCGCCTGCGGCAGACCTGCCAGTGCAGCAAGCATCTGACCCGTTTGATTCGAATCGTCGTCGATTGCCTGCTTGCCGAGGATGACGAGTTCAGGCTTTTCCTGATCGACCAGCGCCTTCAGAATCTTCGCCACCGCCAGCGGTTGCAGTTCGTCGGCGGATTCGACGAGGATCGCGCGATCCGCGCCAATTGCCAGCGCAGTACGCAGCGTTTCCTGACACTGTGTCACGCCGCACGACACGGCAATCACTTCCGTCGCAACACCCGCTTCCCTCAGACGCACCGCCTCTTCGACGGCGATCTCGTCGAACGGGTTCATCGACATCTTCACATTGGCGATATCGACGCCCGTGTTATCCGACTTCACCCGGACCTTCACGTTGTAGTCGACCACGCGCTTGACTGGCACCAGAATTTTCATGCACACGCTCCAAAGTTACGATTACGTCAACCCAGCGTCATTATACGAGCGACGCGACGGATAACCCCTCCCGCGACGGGTGGGTTGAGGCATCGTGCAATAGCTATGCGCTTATTTTTATCGAACGGTCGTTCTATTTCTATCCACGAAAACCCGAACATCACCCGTGAAATCGATTACCAGGCCGTAATCACCGCCCCCGCATATTTGCCTTCGACGAACTGCTTCACCTCCGGCGAGTGATACGCCGCGATGAGTTTGGCGACCCACGGCTTGTCCTTGTCGGCCGCGCGGATCGCAATGATGTTGACGTACGGACCGCGCGGATCCTCGATGGCGATCGCGTCCGACTTCGGCTTGAGGCCGGCTTCCATCGCGAAGTTCGTGTTGATTGCGGCGGCGTCGACGTCGTCGAGCGAGCGCGGAATCTGCGCGGCGTCGAGTTCGACGATCTTCAGTTTCTTCGGATTCTCGACGATATCGAGCGGCGTCGCCTTCAGGCCCGCGTCCGCGCGCAGTTTGATCAGGCCTTGCTTCTGCAGCAGCAACAATGCACGGCCGCCGTTGGTCGGATCGTTAGGCACCGCGATGCGCGCGCCGTTGCCGAGCGCCGACAGCGACTTCAGCTTCTTCGAATAGATGCCCATGGGAAACGTCACGGTATCGGCGATCCGGATGAGCTTGTAGCCGCGGTCCTTCACCTGTGCGTCGAGATACGGCAGATGCTGATAGCTGTTCGCGTCGAGATCGCCGGCGGCGAGCGCGGCGTTCGGCTGCACGTAATCCGAGAACTCGACGACCGTGATCTTGAGGCCGTTCTTCGCGGCGACCTGCTTCACGACATCCATGATCTGCGCGTGCGGGCCGCCGGTCACGCCCAGCTTGATCGCGTCTTCAGCGTGCGCGACGCCGTTGAACAGCGTTGCGCTCAGAAGCGCGGCGGCGAACTTCAAAATGAATCGACGTTGCATGGTTTTCTTGAGTGGTTATTTATGGCTGAGACGACGAACGAGCCAGTCGCCGAAGGATTGCACGAGCTGCACGAACACGATGAGGATGACCACGACGGTGAGCATCACTTCAGGCAAGAAGCGCTGATAGCCATAGCGGATGCCGAGATCGCCGAGACCGCCGCCGCCGATCGCGCCCGCCATCGCCGAATAGCCGACGAGCGACACGAACGTGATGGTGAGCCCCGCCACGACGCCCGGCAGCGATTCCGGCAGCAGCACCTTGAAGACGATCTGGCTCGTGGTCGCGCCCATCGCCTGCGCGGCTTCGATGAGACCGCGATCCACTTCGCGCAGCGCGGTTTCGACAAGCCGCGCGATGAACGGCGCAGCGGCGATGGTCAACGGCACCACAGCGGCCGCGGTGCCGATCGACGAGCCGACGACGAGCCGCGTGAACGGGATCACCGCGACGAGCAGGATGATGAACGGCGTCGAACGCACCGCATTGACGATGCCGCCGAGCACGCGATTCACGCCGATGTTCTGCAACACGCCATCGCGATCGGTGAGATAGAGCAGCACGCCGAGCGGCAGGCCGACGGCCGCGCCGACGAGCCCCGAGATGCCGACCATGATCAGCGTTTCCCAGAACGACTGCACGAACATGTCGAACATTTCACTCAACATGGGACAACTCCTCCACGACGACGCCCTGAGAACGCAAATACTCGATCGCTTCCGCGATCTTCACCGGCTGACCACCCGCGAGCACCGCGAGCGAGCCGAACGCCTGGCCCTGAATCTCGTCGATCTGGCCGTGCAGGATGTTGAAATCGAGCTCGTAACGGCGGATCGTCTCCGAGAGAATCGGCTGATCGACGCCCGAGCCGGTGAACGCGAGCCGCAGCAAATGGCCGCTGCCGGTCTTCAGGCGCTCGATGACGCGCGCCTTCAACGCGGGCGGCAACTCATGCGCGATCACATCGCCGATCAGCGCGCGCGTGACTTCGTGATGCGGCTGCATGAAGACATCGACGACCTTGCCCTCCTCCACCACGCGGCCCGCGTCGAGCACCGCGACGCGATCGCACACTTGCTTGATCACTTCCATCTGATGCGTGATGAGCACGATCGTAAGACCAAGTTCGTGATTGATCTTGCGCAGCAGATCGAGAATCGCGCGCGTGGTTTCCGGATCGAGCGCGGACGTGGCTTCGTCGGAAAGCAGCACTTTCGGCCTGCTCGCGAGCGCCCGCGCGATGCCCACGCGCTGCTTCTGCCCGCCGCTGATCTGCGCGGGATACTTGTCCTTGTGCGTCGTGAGACCGACGAGATCGAGCAGCGGCAAGACGGCCGCCTCGATTTCCGCGCGCTTCTTGCCGGCGAGTTCGAGCGGCAACGCGACGTTGTCGTACACCGTGCGCGAGCTCAGCAGATTGAAATGCTGAAAGATCATGCCGATGTCGCGGCGCGCCGCGCGCAGATCGTCCTTGCCGAGCGTCGTGAGATCGCGTCCGTCGACGATCACGTTGCCTTCGCTCGGCCGCGTCAGCAGATTGATGGTGCGCACCAGCGTGCTCTTGCCAGCGCCGCTGCGCCCGATGATGCCGAACACTTCGCCGGCGGGAATCGTCAGATTGACGTTGTGCAGCGCCTCGACCCAGCCCCGGGGCCCCGCGAAGCGCTGCGAGAGATTGCGTATTTCGATCATGAAAAATGCAAACGGCGGAAGGCTCGCCGGGTGAAACGCACCCGCGCCGCCGGCCGCCGCCTGTTTGTAGTCGTAGTAGTACCGTCGCCCGCGATTTTACCGGACGCGTTACATTCTGTTTAATAATGATTTCAGATCGACTAATAACGTGGAGATATTTACAGGCTCATGTCCCGGCATATTTATTCGACGAGCGCAGTCACGACGCGAAGCGGCGTGGAACTGTTCCTGCATCGCTGGCAGCCCGCGCCGGATGTCGAACCGAAGGCGCGCATCGCGCTCGTGCACGGCCTCGGCGAGCACGCGGGGCGTTACGACGCGCTTGCGGTCGCGTTGAACGCGGCGGGCATCGAAGTGATCGCGATCGATTTGCGCGGTCACGGGAAGTCGTCGGGCGATCGGGCCTGGGTGCGCGTGTTCACGGACTATCTGCGCGACGCCGACGTGCTGCTCGAAGCGTGCGCCGCGACGCCGCCCGTCGCCACGCCGCTCTTTCTGATGGGCCATAGCATGGGCGGCACGATCGCGGCGCTCTATGCCGCCGAACGCGCGAAAGAGAAAAAGCTGGCCGGGTTGATTCTGTCGAGTCCTGCGTTGAAGATCGGCGCGGGCACGCCTCGCTGGAAGGCGAAATTTTCGCGCATCGTCGGGACTGTAGCGCCGCGTCTGGCCGCGTTCAGCATCGACCCGGCGCTGCTTTCGCGCGCGCCGGGTGTCGTCGAAGCGTATAAACGTGATCCGCTCGTGCTTCACGGCGCGGTCCCGGCGCGCACGGCCGCGCAGATTCTCGCCGGGATGGAGCGCGTGGCGGCGAAACGAGGCGAGATCGCACTGCCGCTTCTCGTCTTCCACGGCAGCGAGGACGCGATCTGCGATCCCGCCGGCAGCCGCGAATTCGAAGCGAACGCGGGATCGACCGACAGCACGCTCTCGATTCACGTAGGCAGCGCGCACGAGACGCTCAACGATCTCGACCGCGATCGCGTGATCCGCGAGCTCATCGACTGGATTCTGGTGCGCGCCGACTACGCGCGCACGCATACGCCCCGCTAGATTTCCGCGAGCACCCGTAGATGCGCGACGACGCTGCGACCCAGCGCCGACAGGTTGTATCCACCTTCCAGACAACTCACGATGCGCCCTTGCGCGTGACGCTTCGCCACCGCGCGGACCTGCTCGGTGATCCACGCGTAATCGTCCTCGACGAGACCCATGTTGGCCATGTCGTCTTCGCGATGGGCGTCGAAGCCGGCGGAGACGAAGATCATCTGCGGCTTGAATTCCTCGAGCCGCGGCAGCCATAACATGTCGACGACTTCACGCACCTGCATGCCCTTCGTGCGCGCGGGCAGCGGCACGTTGACCATGTTCGACGCGTGATTGTCGGCGCCGCTGAACGGGTAGAACGGATGCTGGAAGAAGCTGCACATCAGCACGCGCGAATCGCCGCTGAACGCGGCCTCGGTGCCGTTGCCGTGATGCACGTCGAAATCGACGATCGCGACGCGCTGCAAGCCGTGCACTTCGAGCGCATGACGCGCGGCGATCGCGACGTTGTTGAAGAGGCAGAAGCCCATCGCGCGCGCGGGCTCCGCGTGATGGCCCGGCGGGCGCACGCTGCAGAACGCGTTGTCGTAACGGCCTTCGATGACGGCATCGGTCGCCGCGATCGCCGCGCCCGCCGCGCGCAACGCGGCGCGATAGGACTCGGGGCACATCGACGTATCGGGATCGAGTTCGCTTCTGCCCGACTCCGGGGTGCGGCTCTTGATGTAGTCGATGTGCGCCTGCGTGTGCACGCGCGCGAGGTCGGTTTCCTCGGCGAGCGGCGCCTCCTCGCGCTCGATGAGCGAATCGATCCGGCTCGCGATCAGCTGATCTTCGATCGCCTGCAAACGCGCCGGACACTCGGGATGCCACTGGCCGTTGTCGTGTCGAAGGCAGTCGGGGTGGGAGTAAAAGCCGGTGGCCATGATGTCTCGCAATGCCGCTTTCGTCGGCTCTCGTCTCGTATTTTTTCGTCATACGCGACCACGTGTCGCGCAATTGACGTTAAGTTACCACACCGTTCGGCACGTCCGCCCTCCCTCCGGCACATGGACAGTATGGGCGCGATGCGTCGGTTATACTGCCCCGACGCCTTGCCGGCCGAGCGGTTGCGCGCGGCATCTCGCAGGCCGTTGCGTTCCGTTAGGCGTTTTGGCCGCTCGTGCATCTGGCATCGCCCCTACCGCCCTCAACCACGCACACTATGACTTTCCAGTTTGCTCCGTTCGACTTCACGGCTACGTTCAAGCCGGCAAAGCGCGCACTCGTTGCTTCCCTCGTCTGCGCGCTCGGCTTTCTTTCCGGCAACAGTGCCTTTGCGCAGTCGCAGCAACCGCAGGCCGCGACGCCGCAAGGGCAGATGTTCGAAGAAGAGATCGTGCCGCAGCGCTACGCGAACAATCCGAATGTCGAAGCCTTCATCAACGACATGGTCGCGCGCTACGACTTCGACTCGTCGGCGCTGCACGACCTGTTCGCCCGCGTGAGTTATTCGGCGACGGCGGCGAAGCTGGTCCTGCCGTCCCCCACGCCGCAAACCAAGAACTGGCGCGCGTATCAGGCGCGTTTCATCGAGCCGGTACGCATCAATGCCGGCGTGAAGTTCTGGCGCGCGAATCAGGCCACGTTGCAACGCGCCGCGGAGCAATTCGGCGTGCCGCCTGAAGTGATCGTCGGGATCATCGGCGTGGAGACGATCTACGGCAAGTACATGGGCAACTTCCGCGCGCTCGACGCGCTGACCACGCTCACCTTCGATTATCCGAACACGCCGAACCGCACCGAGCGCATGGCGACCTTCCGCAAGAATCTGGAAGACCTGCTCGTGTGGACGCGTGACTCGCAGATCGATCCGACGACCGTGCTCGGTTCGTACACCGGCGCGATCGGGATTCCGCAGTTCCTGCCGAGCAGCATCGTGCAATACGCGGTCGATTACGACGGCAACAGCCGCATCGATCTGCGCACGAGCCCGGCGGATGCCATCGGCAGCGTGGCGAACTACCTGAAGCAGAACGGCTGGGAGCCGGGTCGGCCGGTCGTGTGGCGTATCGCAGGGGATGTCGGCAGTCAGGGCATCGCGCAGGCCGCCGCAGACGGCGCGCCGGAACCGAAGTGGTCGCTCGCGCAGCTGACGAAGGCCGGCATGCTGCTCAACGAGCCGGGACTAAACATCGCGGCTGAAGCGCCGACGCCGCTCACCGTGGTCGATCTGCCCACGCCCGGCCGTGCGACCGAATACACGTTGGGGCTGAAGAACTTCTACGTGCTCACGCGCTACAACCGCAGCTTCTTCTATGCGCTCGCCGTGTATCAACTGGGCGAAGCAGTGAAGGCGCGCATGATGGCGGGCGATACGGGCACGAACCCGCAGTGATGTCGTCCCGGCGCTGAAAACACGAAACCCCGGCACGCCGGGGTTTTTTCATCGAGCGGGCGAAACGCGCGGCATCAAGCCGGAAACACGCCCGTCGACAGATAACGATCGCCTCGATCGCAGATGATGAACACGATGGTCGCGTTCTCCACCTGACGCGCGATGCGCAGCGCGACCTCGCACGCGCCGCCGGACGAAATGCCCGCAAAGATCCCCTCAACCGATGCGAGGCGTCGCGCCATCGTTTCGGACGCCGCCTGGCTCACGTTTTCCACGCGATCGACACGGCTGCGATCGAAGATCTTCGGCAGATACGCTTCCGGCCACTTGCGGATGCCCGGAATGCGCGAGCCCTCTTCCGGCTGTGCACCGATGATCTCGATCTTCTGATTCTGTTCCTTCAGATACTTCGACACGCCCATGATCGTGCCGGTCGTGCCCATCGACGAGACGAAGTGCGTGAGGCGGCCTTCGGTCTGACGCCACAGCTCGGGCCCTGTGCCTTCGTAGTGCGCGAGCGGGTTGTCGGGATTGGCGAACTGATCGAGGATGATGCCCTTGCCATCGCGCTGCATCTGATCGGCGAGATCGCGCGCGTATTCCATGCCGCCCGTCACCGGCGTGAGCACGATTTCCGCGCCATACGCGGCCATGCTCTGACGGCGCTCGACCGACAGATCTTCGGGCATCAGCAGCACCATCTTGTAGCCGCGCATCGCGGCGGCCATCGCGAGCGCAATGCCGGTGTTGCCGCTCGTCGCTTCGATCAGCGTGTCGCCCGGCTTGATGCGGCCGCGCTCTTCAGCTTTCCTGATCATCGACAGCGCCGGACGATCCTTCACCGAGCCCGCCGGATTGTTGCCTTCGAGCTTGCCGAGCACGATGTTGTTGCGGCTGCGGATTTCATCGTCCACGACGCGGACGAGTTGCACGAGCGGCGTGTTGCCGATCGTGTCTTCGATAGTCATGTAAGCCATATGCGAAAGCGGTCGATCCCCACGCACGACGCGTCTGCAGCGGGGAATTTGGTATAGGGGATGCGTCGATTGTAGCCCAGCGGTCCCGCCGATGCCGGCGCGCCCCTGATGCGCGGATGGCGTGGACGCCGAAACCTGCGTCGCGACCGCCGAGTTTGCGCCGCCGGGCGGTGCGGCGTTACCCGGTGTGGCGGCCGCTGCCGTCTTCGACGCGGCGCCCACCGTCAAGCCCTCCGCTTCGAGACGTTGAACCGTCTTGCCGCCCATACCCTTCACGCGCGTGCCGAGATCGTTGGCGTCCTTGAACGGGCCGTGCGCCTGACGTTCATCGAGAATGGCTTTCGCCTTCGCCGGACCGATGCCCTTGATGCCGCGCAGCGCGTCGGAGTTGGCGGTATTGACGTCGACGGCCGCCCACGCGCTACCGATGGAAAAGATGAGCGCGAACGCGGCGATCGACGAGAGTGCTTGCTTGAACATGACTGAGTCTCCGAGAAGAACCGGCCGGCACCAGCGCCGACCGTGAGACCCAGTGTAGAGAGACGCGAAACGCGTTTATAGCTGGCCGAATAGCCAACGCACGTAACGATCGACGCCTTCCTGAACGGTCAGAAACGGCGCGTCGTAACCCGCCGCGCGCAGGCGCGACTGGTCCGCCTGGGTGAAGCATTGATATTTGCCGCGCAGTGCGTCGGGGAACGGAATGTACTCGATGAGCCCGCGCTGCACCAGCTCCGCGAGCGACAGCGAAGCTTCGCCGTTGAGCGCGCGCAAAGAGTTCACGACCGTCGACGCGATATCGTTGAACGGTTGGGCCCGTCCTGTGCCGAGATTGAAAATGCCCGACTTCTCCGGATGATCGAAGAAGAACAGGTTCACCTTCACGACATCTTCGACCGAGATGAAATCGCGCGTCTGTTCGCCGGCCGCGTAGCCGTTGTATTCGCCGAAAAGCTTGACCTTGCCTTCCGAGCGGAACTGGTTGAAGTTGTGGAACGCAACCGAGGCCATGCGGCCCTTGTGCGTCTCGCGCTGGCCGTACACGTTGAAGTAGCGAAAGCCGACGATCTGACTCTGCGCCTTCGGCAATACCTGACGCACGATCTGATCGAAGAGGAATTTCGAATAGCCGTAGACATTGAGCGGCTTCTCGACTTCGCGCTCCTCGACGAAGCGGCTCGACCCGCCGTAAGTCGCCGCCGATGACGCGTACAGGAACTGCGCGCCCTGCGCGAGGCACGCGTCCATGACGTCGCGGCTGTAGCGGAAGTTGTTGTCCATCATGTAGCGGCCGTCGGTTTCCATCGTGTCCGAACAGGCGCCTTCATGGAACACCGCGCGCACCTTGCCGAAATCGCCGCGCCTGAAGCGCTCGACGAACTCGGTTTTATCGAGGTAATCGTCGATCTCGCAATCGACCAGATTCTTGAACTTGTCGGCGCGCGTGAGATTGTCGACCGCGATCACGCGGTTCTCGCCACGTTCGTTGAGCGCCTTGACGATATTGCTGCCGATGAACCCGGCAGCACCGGTAACGATGATGGTCATGGCGAAGTATCAGATAAGGTCAGGCGAAGAGTTCGTTGTAGTCGACGGTCGCCGTGCCGAGCTTGCCCACGACAATACCCGCCGCGCGGTTCGCATAGACGATCGAGTCGACGAGCGGCACACCCGCGCCCAGCATGGTCGCGACCGTTGCGATAACGGTGTCGCCCGCACCCGAGACATCATACACTTCGCGTGCTTCGGCCGACGTGTGCAGCACCTGGTTCTCGGTGAAGAGCGTCATGCCTTCCTCGGAACGCGTGAGCAGCAGCGCGGAGAGTTCGAGTTCGGCGCGCAGTTTCGTCACGCGCTCCAGCAGGTCTTCTTCGGACTTCCACTGGCCGATCACCTCGCGCAGTTCCGCGCGATTCGGCGTGATGAGCGTGGCCCCGCGATAGCGGTCCCAGTCATCGCCCTTCGGATCGACGAGCACCGGCTTGCCGGCGCGCTTCGCGTCCGCGATCATCTGCGTAACATGCGTCAGGCCGCCCTTCGCGTAATCCGACATGAGGATCACATCGTGCAGAGGAAGGAGTTCCGCGAAACGCGCGAGGCACGCGCGCAGCACCTCGTGATTCGGCGTGTTCTCGAAATCGACGCGCAGCAGTTGCTGCTGGCGCGACAGCACGCGCAGCTTGATCGTCGTGAGCAGTTCGGGGTCGCGTTCGAGGTGCCCCGCGACCTTGCTCTCGCCGAGCAGTTCGACGACCCGTTCGCCCGGCTCGTCGTGCCCGACCGCGCAGAGCAGCCCAGTCTGCGCGCCGAGCGCCGCCGCGTTTCGCGCGACGTTCGCCGCGCCGCCGAGACGGTCTTCCTTCTTCTGCACGTGCACGACCGGAACGGGCGCTTCGGGCGAGATGCGGTTGACGTCGCCGAACCAGTAACGGTCGAGCATCACGTCGCCGACCACCAGCACGCGCGCCGCCGAAATGCGCGCACGCGGCACGACGGGAATATCGGCTTTAGTTGCTGCTGCCGTTGCGGCCGAGTTCGACATGGGGACGTCCTATTGCAAAGTAGTCGATGCCCATTTCGGCCATCGCTTCCGGTTCATACAGATTGCGGCCGTCGAAGATCACCGGCGTCTTCAATGCGCTCTTCAGGTGCCAGAAATCCGGGCTCTTGAATTCCTTCCATTCGGTCACGATGACGAGCCCGTCCGCTCCCGTTAGCGCATCCTGTTGGGTCTTCATGAAGTGCAGGCGCTTCAGGTCTTCCGGGCGATCCGCGAGATCGAGCGCGAACACGCGCTCGGCCTCATCGCGCGCAACGGGATCGTAGCCGCGCACGGTGGCGCCGCGCCGCAGCAGCGCCTCGATGATGCGCCGGCTCGACGCCTCGCGCATGTCGTCGGTGTTGGGCTTGAACGCGAGGCCCCAAATGGCGAACGTGCGCCCGCGCAGGTCTTCGCCCATGCGCTTCACGATCTTGTTGACGAGCACTTCCTTCTGGTCGTTATTGACCGCTTCCACCGCTTCGAGAATGCGTAGCGTGTGGCCGTTTTCCCGCGCCGTCTGCGCTAGCGCCTGCACGTCCTTCGGAAAGCACGAGCCGCCGTAACCGCAACCCGCGTACAGGAAGTGATAGCCGATGCGCGGATCCGAGCCGATACCGCGCCGCACCGATTCGATATCGGCGCCGACGGTGTCCGCGAGATTCGACAGATCGTTCATGAACGAGATGCGCGTCGCGAGCATCGCGTTGGCGGCGTATTTCGTGAACTCCGCCGAGCGCACGTCCATGTACAGCGTGCGCTCGTGATTGCGGTTGAACGGCGCGTAGAGGCGCTTCATCTTCTCGCGCGCGCGATTGCCCGCGTCGTCGTCGTCGATGCCGATCACAATGCGATCGGGGCGCATGAAGTCATCGACCGCTGCGCCTTCCTTCAGGAACTCCGGATTCGACACGACCGAGAAGCGATGTTTGTCCGAGCCTTCGAGCCCGCGCGTCTTCAGTTCTTCGTCGATGACCTTCTGCACCTGCAGCGCCGTGCCGACCGGCACCGTCGATTTATCGACGATCACCTTGAAGCCGTTCGAATACTTGCCGATGTTGCGCGCCGCCGCGAGCACGTACTGCAGGTCGGCGGAGCCGTCTTCGTCGGGCGGCGTGCCCACGGCGATGAACTGGATATCGCCGTGCTCCACGCTCGCTTTCACGTCGGTGGAAAACTGGATGCGGCCGGCCGCGCGCGTGCGCCTCAGCATTTCCTGAAGGCCCGGCTCGTGGATCGGCACGCCGCCATTGTTGAGAATTTCGATCTTGCGCGGATCGACGTCCACGCAAAACACGTCATTGCCGATTTCGGCAAGGCACGCGCCGGTCACAAGACCGACGTAACCCGTGCCGACGATGGTTACTTTCATACGCTTTCCGGTGGTTTCTGAAATGCCGGTGGCGGAAGCGGCGCGCTCACGCGCCGCATGATGTCGTGCTTGCCGCGCGGGTTCAGGCCGAGTTCGTGATCGGCTCGACGCGGCGCGGTGCGTACGTCTCCCAGCCGCTGCAGCCGGGACATTGCCAATAGAATAGTCGAGCGCGGAAGCCGCAAGTTTGACACGTATAGCGCGGCAGATTCTTAGTGCGCTGTTTCACCAGATTACGCATCAGTTCGAGCTCGCCGCGGCGCGGCTCGTCGGCTGTCGCTTCCTGCGCTTCGAGCAGGCGCGTCATGCCCGCGAGATTCGGCGCGCTCTGCATCTGCTTGCGCGCGAGCGCGTGCGCCGCTTCCAGGCCGCGCAATTCCTGCACGTGCTTGTACGCGACATCGAGCAAATCGTTCGACGGATAACGCGTCGTGTAATCGATCAGCAGGTCGACGCCCTCGTCCCTGTGCCCGAGCGCGCTGTACGCCTTCATCAGCTTCTCGGCGACGAGCGGCAGATACGCTTCGTTCTGTTCCTCGACACGCTTCCAGTTCGCGATCGCAGCTTCGACATTGCCCGCGGCGGCTTCGACATCGCCCGCGAGGATCGTCGCGCGCACGTTGTCCGGGTTCGACGCCAGCGCGAGCTTCAGCTCGGCGCGCGCGCCATCGGGATTCTTGCGCTGCAAGGCTTCCTGCGCGAGCTCGCAGTGAAAATGCGCGATCTCCATATGCAGCGACGGCGCGCCCATCTTCTCGATCTGCTCGGCCGTCGTGATCGACTTCGGCCAGTCTTTTTCGATCTCGTAGATGGTCAGGAGCGCGCGCTGAGCGCCGAGCGAATACTCGCCCGAGTTCAGCGACTTGAACGTTTCCTCCGCGCGATCCAGCAAGCCCGCCTTCAGAAAGTCCTGACCGAGTTCATATAACGCGTGATCGCGTTCGGCGGCCGGCAAATCCGCGCGGCTCAGGAGATTCTGGTGGACCCGGATCGCGCGATCTGTTTCACCGCGGCGGCGAAACAGATTGCCGAGCGCGAAGTGCAGTTCGATCGTTTCCGGATCGAGCTTGGCGACCTCGATGAATGCGTCGATCGCCTTGTCGTGTTGTTCGTTGAGAAGAAAATTGAGGCCGCGAAAATACGAGCGCGGCAGGTTCGCATTCTCGGACAGCAGCGTTTTCAGGTCATAGCGGGACGCCATCCACCCCAGCGCGAACGCGACGGGAATGACGAGCAGCCACCAGAAGTCTAGATCCATGCGATTAGTCGTTGAATGTTAGGTGCCTGCTTTCGCGCCGCGTCAGATGAGCGGCGGCATCGGCGGTTCTTCCTTGACCACCGGCGTCTCGCGCGCGACGCGCAGTTCGCGCCTGAGGCGGCCGTTTTCCATGCGCAGACGCACCATCGCCGGCACCGCGGACACGAGTCCCGCCAGCAATCCGACGACGAAAAACGCGAGGCCGATCAGAATCAGCGGCGCTGTCCAGGCGTAGCCCGCGAGGAAGTTCAACGTCGCGGACTGAGTATTGGCGAGCGCCAGCACCAGCAACAACACGAATACCAGAACGCGGATCAGCCAGACGATGAATTTCATGTAGGGTCTCGCAAGAGCGGTTGCACCAGTCGACCCGCCTTTTTCGGCCGGGCCTGCGCGGTTGAACACCCAGGTCAAAGTGACCGGTATTGTAATTGATGCGTCCGGGTGCCGGCGGTCGCCGGTTCGCCGCTCGATTTTTTAGCAAACAATGAACCCGTCGCGTCACATCGTCGATGAATAAACGCCGCGCATAAAAAAAGCACCCCGAAGGGTGCTTTCCTGGTCGATTGCCTCGTGGCCGGACGCCGCGAACCGAAAATCCAGAAGGATCATCAGTCAGGATGCGCCGATCAGAGATCGTCCGCATCGTCGTCATTCGACGCCTTCAGAGGCTCGCCCGCGCGGCCGTCGACGCGTTCGCGCAATTCCTTGCCCGGCTTGAAGTGCGGCACGAATTTCTCCGGTACCAGCACCTTCTCACCCGACTTGGGATTGCGCCCGACGCGTGACGGACGACGATTGAGCCCGAAGCTGCCGAAGCCGCGGATCTCGATGCGGTGACCGTTGGCCAAAGCCTCCGACATCGCATCGAGCATCGTCTTCACCGCGAAATCCGCATCCTTGAGGACAAGTTGCGGAAATCGCGACGCCAACTGGGCGACCAATTCCGATTTGGTCATTCTGCAGCTGTGCCGTTAAGGGCTTAGCTGTTCTGGCCGTCGAGCTTGGCCTTGAGCAGCGCGCCGAGGTTGGTCGTGCCGGTCGCGGCGGCGTTCGAGTCGCCCTGCAGGCTGCGCATGGCTTCCTGCTGTTCGGCCGAATCCTTCGCCTTGATCGACAGGTTGATGCCACGCGACTTGCGATCGATGTTGATGATCATCGCGTTGACCTTGTCGCCTTCCTTCAGCACGTTGCGCGCATCTTCCACGCGGTCTTGCGCGATTTCCGAAGCACGCAGGTAGCCTTCGACTTCGCCGGACAGCGTAACGACAGCACCCTTCGGATCGACCGACTTCACGACGCCGTCGACGATTGCGCCCTTGTCGTTGATCGCGACAAAGTTGCTGAACGGATCGCCTTCGAGCTGCTTGATGCCGAGCGAAATGCGTTCCTTCTCGACGTCGATGCCCAGAACCACGGCTTCGACTTCGTCGCCCTTCTTGTACTTGCGGACGGCTTCTTCGCCGGTTTCCGACCACGACAGGTCCGACAGGTGAACCAGACCGTCGATGCCGCCAGGCAGACCGATGAACACGCCGAAGTCGGTGATCGACTTGATGGCGCCGCTGATCTTGTCGCCCTTCTTGAAGTTGCGGCTGAAGTCATCCCACGGATTCGGCTTGCACTGCTTCATGCCGAGCGAGATACGGCGGCGGTCTTCGTCGATTTCGAGAACCATGACTTCGACTTCGTCGCCCAGCTGAACAACCTTCGACGGCGCAACGTTCTTGTTGGTCCAGTCCATTTCCGACACGTGGACGAGGCCTTCGATGCCCGATTCCACTTCGACGAATGCGCCGTAGTCGGTGATGTTCGTGACCTTGCCGAACAGGCGCGTGCCCGACGGGTAACGGCGCGAGATGCCTTCCCACGGATCGTCGCCCAGTTGCTTGATGCCGAGCGAGACGCGGTTCTTTTCTTGGTCGAACTTGAGGATCTTGGCGGTGACTTCCTGGCCAACCGACAGCACTTCCGACGGGTGACGCACACGACGCCATGCGATGTCGGTGATGTGCAGCAGGCCGTCGATACCGCCGAGGTCCACGAACGCGCCGTAGTCGGTGATGTTCTTGACCACGCCTTCGACGATCGCGCCTTCCTTCAGCGTCTCGAGCAGCTTCGCGCGCTCTTCGCCTTGCGTGGCTTCGATCACCGCGCGGCGCGACAGCACCACGTTGTTACGCTTGCGGTCGAGCTTGATGACGCGGAATTCGAGCGTCTTGCCTTCGTACGGCGTCGTGTCCTTGACGGGACGCGTGTCGACGAGCGAACCCGGGAGGAACGCGCGGATGCCGTTGACCATGACGGTCATGCCGCCCTTGACCTTGCCCGTGATCGTGCCGGTCACGAGTTCGTTGTTGTCGAGTGCCTTTTCCAGCGACAGCCACGAAGCCAGACGCTTCGCCTTGTCGCGCGACAGGATGGTGTCGCCATAGCCGTTTTCCAGCGCGTCGATCGCGACGGAAACGAAGTCGCCCGCCTGCACTTCCACTTCACCCGCGTCGTTCAGGAACTCTTCGAGCGGAATATAGGCTTCGGACTTGAGACCAGCGTTGACGACCACGAAGTTGTGGTCGACACGCACGACTTCGGCGGAGATCACTTCGCCGGCGCGCATGTCCTGCTTGGTCAGCGACTCTTCGAACAGAGCCGCGAAAGATTCGGTATTCGGGGTGGAGGTTTGCAGGTCGGACATAAAAATCTGAATTTGCACAGCCTTTGCGCGGTGGTTCAGGATTGAACCGGTGAAGCGCAACGCCATACGGGGTTAACGGGTTTAACACACGCTCCGCTTTCGACGGAGCACCTTGCCTCTTCACTACACCAACTCGTTACACACGAATTGCGCTGTACCAGCCAATGATCTGTTCGACCGTTTGATCGATCGACAAACCGGAGGTGTCCAGCGTCTTCGCGTCCGCAGCGGGCTTGAGCGGCGCGGCGCTCCGGTTCATGTCCCGGTCGTCGCGTGCGCGCAAATCACGCAGCAAGTCATCCATATTAGCAGAAAAACCTTTTTGCATCAATTGCTTATGCCGTCGCGCCGCCCGTGCCTCGACGCTCGCCGTCAAAAATACCTTCAGCGTGGCGTCCGGGAAGATGACGGTGCCCATGTCGCGGCCGTCGGCGATGAGGCCGGGGCGCTTGCGAAACGCCCGCTGACGCGCGACCAGCGCCTGACGCACTTCGGGATAAACGGCAATCGCGGAAGCGCGGTTGCCGACCTCTTCCTGGCGGATTTCGCCCGAAACGTCGACGCCGTCGAGCTGCGCGCAGCCTTCGCGGAAGGTGATATGGAGCGCTTCGATCAGCTTTGCAAGGCCGGGCGCATCGTCCTTCGCCACCTCGTAGCGGATGCTCGCGAGCGCCGCGAGCCGGTAGAGCGCGCCGCTGTCGAGCAGGTGGAAGCCGAGCGTCGCCGCGACGATCGCCGCGACCGTGCCCTTGCCCGAAGCCGTCGGCCCGTCGATGGTGATCACTGGAGTAGGGTCGAAAGGACGGGTCGGTTTCATCGAGTCTGGCCGGTCTGGCCCGTTATTGCGGTCATTGAATTCGAAGTCATCGCGTTTCACGGTACAGCGCTCCGATTACGCTTTCACGAGCGTCGAGAAACGCTCGAAATAGTCCGGAAAAGTCTTGTTCACGCATTTCGGATCGTTGATGCGCACCGGCACGCCGCCGAGACTGACGAGCGAGAAGCACATCGCCATGCGGTGATCGTCGTAGGTATCGATCGCGGCGTTCGGCGTGAGCTTCGCCGGCGGGGTGACGACGAGAAAGTCCGCGCCCTCTTCCACGGTCGCGCCGACCTTGCGCAGTTCGGTCGCCATCGCGGCGATGCGGTCGGTTTCCTTCACGCGCCAGCTCGCGATATTGCGCAAGGTCGTCGTGCCGCTCGCGAACAGCGCGGCCACGGCGATGGTCATCGCGGCGTCGGGGATCAGATTGAAGTCCATGTCGATGGGCGCGAGCTTGCCGTCGTCCGACTCGACGCCGCGCACCTCGATCCAGTCCTCGCCCATCATCACGTTCGCGCCCATGCGATTGAGCGCGTCCGCGAAACCGACGTCGCCCTGAATGCTCGAACGCCCGACGCCTTCCACGCGCACCGGCCCGTGGCCGATCGCGCCCGCCGCGAGGAAATACGACGCGGACGACGCGTCGCCTTCGACCATGATCGCGCCCGGCGACTTGTAGCCCGCGCCGGCCGGAATCGTGAAACGCGACCAGCCCTCGCGCTCGACGGTCACGCCAAAGCGCTCCATCAAGCGGATCGTGATGTCGATGTACGGCTTCGACGTGAGCTCGCCTTCGATCTCGATCGCAACCGGACCGTTTCGATCAACGACGACCGGCAGGGTCATCAGAAGCGCGGTCAGAAACTGACTCGACACGTCGCCGCGCACGCGGACCGGCTTGTCGATCGCGATCTTCGCGGCGTGAATCCGCAGCGGCGGGAAGCCGTCGTTCAGTTCGTAATCGATCGCAGCGCCGATCTGACGCAGCCCGTCGACGAGATCGCCGATCGGCCGCTCGTGCATGCGCGGCACGCCATGCACGCGGTATTCGCCGCCGTTCACCGCGAGCGCCGCCGTCAGCGGCCGCACCGCCGTGCCCGCGTTGCCGAGAAACAGCTCCGCCAATTTCGACGGAAACGCGCCGCCCGTCCCGTCGACGATCACGCGCTCGCCATCCTCACGCACCGCGACGCCGAGCGTCTTGAGCGCGGCGAGCATGACGCGCGTGTCGTCGGAATCGAGCAGATTCGTGATGGACGTTTCCCCGCTCGCGAGCGCCGCGAGCAGCAGCACGCGGTTCGAAATGCTCTTCGAGCCGGGCAGGCGCACGGTGCCGGACGCGCGAGAGAAAGGTCCGAGATCGAGATGTTCCATAGTGGTTCCTTGGGTCACAGCTTATTTCGCGGCGATGTCGTTGGATGGCTTGATGCCGCCGCGTTCCTGCCACTCTTTGCGCGCCACGCGCGAGCGCGCGAACGCCGCTTCGAGCGCCGCGCCATCCGATGCGTCGATCGCCGCGCGAAACCGCGCGAGCACGGCCGTGTAGTCGTCGAGTTCGGCGAGCAGCGCGGCGCGATTCGCGAGACAGATATCGCGCCACATTTCCGGGCTCGAAGCCGCGATGCGAGTGAAATCGCGGAAGCCGCCCGCGGCGAACGAAAATTTCAGGTCGGCATCGGGCGTATCGAGGATCTGATCGACGAGCGCGAACGACAGCACGTGCGGCAGATGACTCACCGATGCAAACACGCGATCGTGCTGCGCCTCGCTCATCTCGCGCACGCACGCGCCGGTCGCGCGCCACATCGACGCGATGCGCTCGACATCGTCCGCTGCGTTGTCAGGCAACGGGCACAGTACGACATTGCGATCGACGTACAGATCGGGCAACGCGGCCTCGACGCCGCTCGACTCGCGCCCGGCGATCGGATGCCCCGGCACGAACTGCGCGATGCGCTCGCCCAGCGCGCGCCGCGCCGAAGCGACGACATCCGTCTTCGTGCTGCCTGCATCGGTGACGATGGTGCGCGCGTCGAGAAACGGCGCGATACGCGCGAGCAGCGGCTCGGTCTGCGCGACGGGCGCGGCGAGCAGCACCACGTCCGCGCCTTGAAGCGCGTTCGCGAGCGCGGTGTCGTCGCTGAGCGCGGCGGCTTCGTCGATCACGCCGAGTTCGAGCGCGCGTTCGACCGATGCAGCCGAACGCCCCACACCGACCACACGACCCGCGAGCCCCGCGCGTTCACGCAAGGCGCGCGCAAGCGAACCGCCGATCAGACCGACGCCGAAGATAACCAGTTTGTTGAATGAGAACGCAGCCACGGGACATCGATAAGAGCGCGTCGTCCGACGCAAGGTGAAACGAACCGCCGCGATTCATCGCAGCGGCGATGAGCCAATCAGCGCGCCCGCGGATACGAGCCGAGGATTTTCAGGAACGCGGACTTGCGCCCCAGCTCCTCCAGCGCGCCGGCCACGGCGGCATCGTCGCGATGGCCTTCGATGTCGATATAAAAGTAGTACTCCCACGCGCCGGAACGCGCCGGGCGTGATTCGAAGCGCGTCATCGAGACACCATGCTTGGCGAGCGGCTCCAGCAGCTTGTACATCGCGCCGGACTCGTTCTCCACCGTGACGATGAGCGACGTCTGATCGTGGCCGCTCGAATCCGTCGGCTGCTTGCCGATGATCACGAAACGCGTGCGATTATGCGGGTCGTCCTGGATCATCGAGAACACGACGCCAAGGCCGTAATGCGTCGCGGCGCGGTCGCCTGCGATGGCCGCGACCGTCGGATCATCGACCGCCATGCGCGCGGCTTCCGCGTTGCTCGACACCGCCTGCCGCTCCAGTTGCGGCGCGTTCGCGCTCAACCAGCGCTGACACTGCGCGAGCGCCTGCGGATGCGCGCATACGCGCTTCACGCCATCGAGCGTGCCGGACGCCGTCATCAAGTTGTGATGGATCGGCAGCGCCAACTCGCCGCCGATCAGAAGCGACGTCTGCAGCAGCAAATCCAGCGTGCGCGACACCGCGCCTTCCGCCGAATTCTCGACCGGCACGACGCCGTACTGCGCCGCGCCCGCTTCGACGGCGCGAAACACTTCGTCGATCGACGGACACGGCACGCCATGAATCGAATGCCCGAAGTATTCGAACATCGCCTGTTCGCTGTACGTGCCGACGGGCCCCAGAAACGCCGCGCTGATGGTCTGTTCGAGCGCGCGGCTCGCGGCCATGATCTCGCGCCAGATCGACGCGATGTGCTCATCGGCGAGCGGCCCGTCGCTCATTTCCTGCAGTCGCGCGATGACCTGCATCTCTCGCTCCGGGCGAAACACGGGCGCATTGAAATGCTTCTTCACTTCGCCGACTTCCAGCGCGACGGATGCGCGCTGATTCAACAGCGCGATGAGCTGCGCGTCGAGCACATCGATGCGCTCACGTAGCGGTTTGAGTCTTGAATTGAGATCGTCGTCCATGCGGTGCTTGAGCTTGTGCGGTTGAGTGAGCGTCGCGCCGTTAAGCGCTCGTGCGCTCGAATTCCTTCATGTAATCGACGAGAGCGTTGACTCCCTCGATCGGCACCGCGTTGTAGATCGATGCCCGCATGCCGCCGACGGACTTGTGGCCCTTCAGTTGCAACAGCCCGCGCGTCTTCGCGCCGGCCAGGAAATCGGTATTGCGCGATTCGTCGGCAAGGAAGAACGGCACGTTCATGCGCGAACGGTTCTGGCGCTCGACCTTGTTGACGTAGAAATCGCTGGAATCGATGGTGTCGTACAGCAGCTTCGCTTTTTCGACGTTGCGCGCCTCGATCGCTTCCAGGCCGCCCTGCTTCTTCAGCCACTTGAAAACGAGGCCCGCGATATAGATCGCGTAGGTCGGCGGCGTGTTGTACATCGAGTTGTTTTCCGCGACGATCTTCCACTCGAACGCGGACGGACAGATAGGCAGCGCGCGGTCGAGCAGATCTTCACGCACGATCACGACAGTGACGCCCGCCATGCCGATGTTCTTCTGCGCGCCGCCGAAGAGCACGCCGTACTTGGCGATGTCCATCGGGCGCGACAGGATGTGCGAGGACGCATCGGCGACGAGTGGAATGTCGCCCAGATCGGGAATCTCGAAGGCTTCGACGCCGTCGATGGTTTCGTTCGAGCACAGATGCACGTAAGCGGGATCGTCCGACAGCTTCCATTCGCTGAATGCCGGAACGCGCGTGAAACCTTCTTCGGTCTTGCCGTTGGCCGCGAGATGCGGCGTGCCGTATTTCTGCGCTTCCTTGAACGATTTCGTCGACCACGAACCGGTCACGACGAAGTCGGCGGTCTGCCTGTTGCCGAGCAGGTTCATCGGCACGATCGCGTTTTCGCCGATGCCGCCGCCCTGCAGAAACAGGATCCGATGCGACGCGGGCACCTTAAGCAAATCGCGCAGGTCGGTGAGCGCGGCCTCGTGGATCGACATGAATTCCGTACCGCGGTGGCTCATTTCCATCACGCTCATGCCACTGCCTTGCCAGTCGAGCATTTCATCGGCGGCTTGCCTCAGAACTTCTTCTGGCATGGCGGCGGGGCCGGCGGAGAAATTGAACACGCGCATCTGGAGATCCCGGAAATACGATTTGCAGACGCGGATGAACGGCGAATCAAACGAAGGCCGCGTTCTCACGTCCAAAAAGAAATGGCTGTTTGCGCGTCTTGCGCAAACAGCCATTATCGCACTGTCCTGAAAACCCGCCAATGCAAGGGACGGCAAGCGCCGTCCTGCGGATTCCGTTCAGACCGACGCCGCGCTTACTTGGCGCTCGGCTTGACGCTTGCCACTTCCTGATCGGCTTGCGTGCGCGTTGCCTTGATGGCTTGCGGCATGTACTTCTGCATCAGGCCGTTCACGACGTCGCGGCCAACCTGGTCCTGAACCTGGATGAACTTGCGGCCGGTCGGGCTCTTGTAGAAGTTGGTCAGATCCTTGATCTCGTCGGTCGAGTAGTACTTCGCGTACGCGTCGTACTGAGCCTGCATCGCGTCCTTGCGGAATGCGTCGGTTGCGAAGACCTGGCCAGCGGAATCGACCAGCTTCGGCACTGCATTCTTTTGCAGCGACGGAACAGCGGCTTGCTTCTGCTTGTCGTTCAGCGTCTTGTTCTCGGACAGCGCGTCCGAGAGGATCGCCGGCACGAGTTGCTTCGATTGCATCTGTGCGCTGTTACCGATCGCGCCGACCAGCTTCTGCGCATCGATCGCGTCGAGCAGGTCCTTGATCGCGGCTTGCTTGGCCGGATCAACCGGTGCTGCTGCGGCCGCCGGTGCGGCCGACTGTGCGGGCGCCTGGTTCTGAAGCGACTGAGCCATCGCGATAGTCGGCACGAAAGCGGCCAGCAACATCCACTGCTTGAAACGTCCTTGCATCATTACTCCCTGTAAAAAATATCCAGTTCAGCACTGGCGACGAGCTTTTGCCCGTTTTCCGACGCCGGCCTCGCCTGACGTCGATAACGAACTCACGTCGCGCAGCTTAACTAATCCGAGCTTTCAAAAGCGATAACGAGAGACCCGCGACACAAAAAATATCAGGCGCTTTCTCCGCCTTCATCATTTTCCGCGTCTCCGGGCTTGGCGGCAGAGTCGTCCGAACCGGCGTCTGCCTCGAGTTCGGCCTCGGCTTCCGCCTCGGCGATATGCTGCAGTCCCGACAACTTCGTTCCCTCGTCAAGGCTGATGAGTGTAACACCTTGAGTTGCACGGCCCATTTCGCGGATTTCGGAAACACGCGTGCGGATAAGCACGCCCGAAGTCGTGATCAGCATGATCTCGCTCTCCGGCTCGACGAGCGTCGCGGCGACGACCCGGCCGTTGCGCTCCGATGTCTGGATCGCGATCATGCCCTTCGTGCCGCGGCCGTGACGCGTGTACTCGTTGATCGGCGTGCGCTTGCCGTAGCCGTTCTCGGTAGCCGTAAGCACCGACTGATTCTCGCCGCCCGCGACCAGCATCGCGATGACCTGCTGCCCGTCTTCCAGTTGCATGCCCCGCACGCCGCGTGCCTCCCGGCCCATCGCGCGGACGTCGTTCTCGTCGAAACGTACGGCCTTGCCCGCGTCCGAGAACAGCATCACGTCATGCTCGCCATCGGTGATCGCCGCGCCGATGAGGTAGTCGCCGTCATCCAGACCGACCGCGATGATGCCCTTTTTCATCGGACGGCTGAATGCTTCGAGCGGCGTCTTCTTGACGGTGCCGAGCGCGGTCGTCATGAACACGTACTTGTCCGCCGAGAATTCCTTGATCGGCAGCACGACGTTAATCTTCTCACCGTCTTGCAGCGGGAACATGTTGACGATCGGACGGCCGCGCGAATTGCGCGAGCCCTGCGGCACTTCGTACACCTTGATCCAGTACACGCGGCCGCGGTTCGAGAAGCACAGCATGTGATCGTGCGTGTTCGCGATGAAGAGCGTGTCGATCCAGTCGTCTTCCTTCATCTGCGTCGCCTGCTTGCCGCGCCCGCCGCGCTTCTGCGCGCGGTATTCGGAAAGCGGCTGCGACTTCACGTAGCCCGAGTGCGACATGGTCACGACCATGTCCGTCGGCGTGATCAGGTCTTCGGTGTTGAGCTCCGTCGCGTTCATTTCGATGCGCGAGCGGCGGTCGTCGCCGAATTCGGCGCGGATCTGACCCAGCTCATCGACGATGATCTGGCGGATACGCTCAGGCCGCGCGAGGATGTCGAGCAGATCGGCGATCTGCGCCATCACTTCGCGATATTCGCCGACGATCTTGTCCTGTTCGAGCCCCGTCAGGCGCTGCAGGCGCATCTGCAGAATTTCCTGCGCCTGGACGTCCGACAATTTATACAGGCCGTCTTCCTGGAGACCGTATGCCGGATTCAACCCTTCCGGACGATAGGCGACGCGGCCGCCCGAAGCCTCGGTCTCGGTGCGCGTGAGCATTTCGCGCACGAGCGACGAGTCCCACGGACGCGCCATCAACTCCTGTTTCGCGATCGGCGGCGTCGGCGCGGCCTTGATGATCGCGATGAAATCGTCGATGTTCGCGAGCGCGACGGCGAGACCTTCGAGCACGTGCCCGCGATCGCGCGCCTTGCGCAGTTCGTATACAGTGCGCCGCGTCAGCACTTCCCGTCGATGCGACAGGAAGCACTCGATCATTTCCTTCAGATTCAGCAGCTTGGGCTGGCCGTCGACGAGCGCGACCATGTTCATGCCGAAGGTGTCCTGAAGCTGTGTCTGCTTGTACAGATTGTTCAGGATGACTTCCGGCACTTCCCCGCGCTTCAGTTCGATCACGACGCGCATGCCGCTCTTGTCGGACTCGTCGCGGATGTCGGAAATGCCTTCCAGCTTCTTCTCGTTGACGAGTTCGGCGATGCGCTCGAGCAGCGTGCGCTTGTTCACCTGATACGGAATCTCGTCGACGATGATCGCCTGACGCTGACCGCGATCGATCTCTTCGAAGTGCGTGGCCGCGCGCATCACGACGCGGCCGCGCCCGGTGCGGTAACCGTCGCGCACGCCCGCGACGCCGTAGATGATGCCGGCCGTCGGGAAGTCCGGCGCCGGCACGATCTCGATCAGCTCGTCGACGGTGGCCTCGGGCGTGTTCAGCAGATGCAGACAGGCGTCGACGATTTCGCGCAGGTTGTGCGGCGGAATGTTCGTCGCCATGCCGACCGCGATACCGGCCGAACCATTGATCAGCAGATTGGGAATGCGCGCCGGGAGAACGAGCGGCTCGCTTTCGCTGCCGTCGTAGTTCGGACCGAAGTCGACGGTTTCCTTGTCGATGTCGGCCAGCAGCTCGTGGCCGATCTTCGCCATGCGGATTTCGGTGTAACGCATCGCCGCGGCGTTGTCGCCGTCGACCGAACCGAAGTTGCCCTGGCCGTCCACCAGCATGTAGCGCAGCGAGAACGGCTGCGCCATGCGAACGATCGTCTCGTAGACGGACGCGTCGCCGTGAGGATGGTATTTACCGATGACATCGCCGACGATACGCGCCGATTTCTTGTACGCGCGATTCCAGTCGTTGTTCAGCTCGTGCATCGAGTAGAGCGCCCGACGATGCACCGGCTTCAAGCCATCGCGGACATCGGGAAGCGCGCGCCCGACGATCACGCTCATCGCGTAATCGAGATACGAGCGGCGCATTTCCTCCTCAAGGGAGATTGGCAGAGTCTCTTTGGCGAATTGATCCATTATCCGTGTCTTGAACTTTGCAGCGGCGACACGGCAGCGCGCGCGGTGATTTCGCGGGCTCGCCCGCCGGCCGCGCGACATGTGCCGGCGTGGCGCGTAGCCGACGTACGCTGCGCGCCGCATATGCAGCGCATGCCTTTTTATGCGTGCGAACGCAGCGCATCAGGAGATTCTACCATGCGCGACATTTGTGCCCGGACGCACGCTGTATACATACAGTGTGTGTCGAGCGCGAAAACCGGAATGCGCAGCGAGAATTCGCAATGTGCAATGCTGTACCAATTACTTACAAAAACCGGGGAACGCATTCCGTCAATTCGACATCTGGCCGGGCTATCATGCCGCCTCGTCGTTTTGCCAGACGCAAAAACACCGACGATAAAAACTCGCAGGAAATGGCTCTCGGGCACGCAATGTGCGCACGTTTCGCGCCTTCTTCAGCCTTGACCGTCTCCTGTCCCTTTCTTGTTGCGCATGCACCACATAAGGTTGCGGGCGTACAGCGTGCGGGGATATTTTTATCGTTGCAAGGGAACGATATGGCAAAATGCCAACGCACAAACTTAGACATTGCTCGAAGTCTATACAGCGCGTTTTGTTCCGTAGGGAATGTTATACTTCGAGCAATGTATGACTTGTCTTCGTCTACAGGCTCGCAGTAAACCTGCGGTAATCTCAATTTCGAGAGGAGAAATATGAATAAACTTTCAAAGCTCGCGTTCATTGCAGCTACCGCAGTTATGGCTGCATCGGCCTCGGCACAGTCGGTGCCGGCCTCGCGACAAGCTGTGAACGACAACTGGGTGAACGGCACGGGCGAGTATGTGTGGATGAACGGCACGAACGAACTGTGCTGGCGCGACGCATTTTGGACCCCGGCTACGGCAAACGCAAAGTGCGATGGCGCGCTGGTCGCGCAAGCACCGACGCCGCCGGCACCGGTCGCTCCGCCGCCCCCGGTCATCCAGAGCCAGAAGGTCACCTATCAGGCTGACGCTCTGTTCGACTTCGACAAGGCAGTCCTGAAGCCGGCTGGTAAGGAAAAGCTTGACGATCTGGCATCGAAGATCGGCGCGCTGAACCTCGAAGTCGTGGTTGCAACGGGTTACACCGACCGCATCGGTTCGGACAAGTACAACGATCGTCTGTCGCTGCGCCGTGCGCAAGCTGTGAAGGCTTACCTGGTCAGCAAGGGCATCGAAGCCAACCGTATCTACACGGAAGGCAAGGGCAAGCGCGACCCGGTCACGGGCAACAGCTGCCAGCAGAAGAATCGCAAGCAACTCATCGCCTGCCTCGCGCCGGATCGTCGCGTGCAGATCGAAGTTGTCGGCACGACGCGTCAGCCGCAACAGTAATCGCGAGTTGGATTGCCGCAGATCAAACCCCCGCCTCGGCGGGGGTTTTTTTATGCCTGACGCCTTTTGGGCATTCGCTTAATGAGCCGCCGATTAGGGTAGGCTTCATCTATTCCGCTTTTTGCCCGCCTATTGCGGCGCCTATATACTCGGTCCTAATCGATTCACGACTCAAAAAGGCACTTCCGAACATGACCAATGTCGATCCCCACGAACTACAGAAATTCAGCGAGCTCGCGCATCGCTGGTGGGACCCGAACGCCGAGTTCAAGCCGCTGCATGAGCTGAACCCGGTACGGCTCGACTGGATCGATGCGCACGCGCATCTGATGAACAAGCGTGTTCTCGATATCGGCTGCGGCGGCGGGATTCTGTCCGAGTCGATGGCCACGCGCGGCGCGAACGTGAAAGGCATCGATTTATCGTCGAGCGCGCTTGGCGTCGCTGATCTGCATAGCCTCGAAAGCGGTGTGGAAGTCGCGTACGAAGAGATCTCGGCTGAAGCACTCGCCGCGCGCGAGCCCGGTTCGTATGACGTCGTGACCTGTATGGAGATGCTCGAACATGTGCCGAATCCCGCAGGGACCGTCGCCGCGTGCGCCGCACTGGTGAAGCCGGGCGGCTGGGTGTTTTTCTCCACGCTGAATCGCAACGCGAAGGCGTATCTGTTTGCCGTGATCGGCGCGGAATACATCGCGCGCATGCTGCCGCGAGGCACGCACGATTACGCGCGCTTCATCAAGCCGTCCGAATTGGCCACGTTCGCCCGCGCGGCTTCGCTTTTGACGGTCGACATCAAAGGCATCACGTATCGGCCGATCTCCAAGCATTTCGGCCTGTCAAACGACACGAGCATCAACTACATGATGGCTTGCCGCCGCGAAGCCTGACGCCATGATCAACGACGATCCCTTGTCCACGGGCACCATCGATACCAAGCCCCTGCCTGAAGAAACGACTCCCCTGCCTCAGCGCCTGACCGAGGGCGATGGTCTCGGGTTGTGCCAGGCCGTGCTGTTCGATCTCGACGGCACCATCGCCGACACCGCGCCCGATCTCGTCGCCGCGGTGAACAAGATGCGGCACGACCGCGGCCTCGAGATGCGGCCGCTCGAAACGCTGCGGCCCTATGCATCGGCGGGCGCGCGCGGACTGCTCGGCGGCGCGTTCGAGATCGGGCCGGAGCACCACGACTTCGCCGCGATGCGCGACGAATTTCTCGCGAACTACGAGGCCGATCTGTGCATCGAGACGACGCTGTTTCCGGGCATCGCGGAGATACTCGATCAACTGGACGCGCGCGGCGTGCGATGGGGCATCGTCACGAACAAGGCGACACGGTTCGCCGCGCCGCTCGTCGGCTTGCTGGGACTGGATACGCGCGCCGGCTGCCTCGTCTGCGGCGACACCACGCCGCATTCGAAGCCGCACCCCGCGCCGCTCCTGCATGCGGCGGAATTGCTGGATGTCGCGCCGGAGCGCATCGTCTATGTCGGCGATGATCTGCGCGACGTGCAGGCCGGGTTCGCCGCGGGCATGATCACCGTGGCGGCCGCCTATGGCTATTGCGGCGACGACATTCCGCCACGTCGCTGGCACGCCAATCACGTGGTCGATTCGACGGAAGAACTTCAGCACTTGTTGCGCGACATCGCTTGAGTGGCGAGGCGAAACAGGCGGCTTGAAAACCGCGCCGTTCGCCTCACATCGTGTTTCGTGGGATAATCCCTATTCCGTTTCGGGGGCGACCTGGTTTCGACAGGGGTTGTGAAGCGGTCAGGGCATACCGAGGACCCGTCACCTCGTTAATCAATGGGAAAATCGTAACTGCAAACGACGATACGTTCGCACTGGCAGCCTAAGGGCCGCCGTCCTCTCACTAATTCGCTGACGGGTTAGGGTAGCAATGCCACGAGAGGTCATATACGTCAGATAAGCCTTTGCGGCGTCACGACGCCAAGGTCGAAAAATTAGTGAATCGCCGTAACGCAGCGTGTTCGTCCGCGTCGTTATGGTTAAATCAAAAGACAGAACTAAGTATGTAGAACTGTTCGTAGAGCGCTTCTGGACGCGGGTTCGATTCCCGCCGCCTCCACCAGAACACCCGCTAAAAACCCGCGATTGCGCAAGCATCGCGGGTTTTTCTTTGCCGGCGAAAGGACGAAAAAAACCCCGCGCGAGGCGGGGCAAACATCCTTGAGAGACGTAGCTCGGACAGAGACGACCTTCGCTACGCCCGAGAGAATAAGCGGCGACAGGTATCGGCCGAATCGGAGCGGTCCTAATACCGTTGCCTTGTGTCAGTTAACAACCGTTTCGACGCGTGCGCCTTCGGCAGCGGCCAAAGACGCCCCGCAGCAGCGTGAGAACACTCAGTTCGTCCCATCCTTCGGACACTTCAGATTGCAGCCGTTGGGATCGCCGTCGTCGCCGCGACGACGCATCGCCGACTTACCCTTCTGATACTTATCCGACGGCGCCGACGCCGCGAACTGCATCTGCGGATGCGCATTGAAGCGGAATTCGTCTTGCAGGACCCCGCCCGGCATGCCCGGGGAATTCTGCGCAAAGGCGACTGGAACCAGATACGCCGCGCCAGCGATGAGCGCGGCGGAGGAACAAGCAAGCAACGAGAGTTTCATGGCGGTATATCGCGCGGAGAATCGCGCTCAGAGCAGTAAAGTCGACAGCAAGCCGTTAGGTTAACCCAATTCGCCGCCGGCGGCAGTTTTATGCCCGCCCCGCTCTCTTACCGCGCGTTTCCGGTGCGCCTCACGCGCTTACTTCACCCGCGCAAGCCTTCGTCGACATCGACGAGCGAGCCGCAATGCGCCGGATCATAACCTTCCAGATGAGCGACGCTGTCCGTGAACCCCGGGCTGCGCAAGATGCGCAACACGGAGGCAAGCCGCGCCTCGTCGAGCCGCGCGCGTTCGCAAGCGAAGAAATAGTCCTCGTCGATGATCGGTATGAAATCGAGTGCGAAATGCTGCGCCGCCGGTTGCACGCCGAAGCCGAGATCGGCCATGCCGCTGGCGACGAACGCGGCGATCGCCGAATGCGTCAGTTCGGTCGTCGCGTAGCCATTGATCTGGTCCGGATCGACGCCCACGCGACGCAACGACAAATCGAGCAGCATGCGCGTACCCGATCCCGGCTGGCGATTGACGAAGCGCACGTCGCTGCGCGCGAGATCGCGCAAACCGGAGATGCCCTTCGGATTGCCCTTGGGCAGAAAAAGGCCTTGCGTGCGGCGCGTGAGCCGTATCAGCTGATGCTTGTTTCGGTCCAGATATGGCCGATAGATCTCCGCGCACGTCGAGCGGAATTCACCGATCGGCAGATGGAACCCCGCCAGTTCGCATTCGCCGCGTGCGAGCGCGCTGACCGCTTCGGCGCTCTCCCGATACTTGATATCGACCGGCACGCGCTGATCGCCGAGCGCGCGCACGAGCGTCGCGACCGCATAACCATGCGACGCGTGAATCCGCACCTGCGTGATGCCGCCCGCGAGACGCCGGTTCAACTCAACGGCGACGTCGTTCGCCACCGCCTGCAGCGGCGCTTCGAGCCGCTCGCCGCAAACCCGTTGCGCACGCAGAACCGACTCGCCCAGTTCGGAAAGCACCGAGCCGCGCCCGCGCGATTTCGTGATGAGCGCGCCGCCAAGCCGCGCTTCGATTTCGCGCAACAAACCCCACGCATGCCGATAGGACAAACCCTTAGCGCTCGCGGCATTCGCGATGCTGCCCGTCTGTGCGACGAGTTGTAAAAGCGGGACAACCGCGCTGAGACTGGTTTCCCGGCCATCGGCGTCCCGCAGGACCAGTTCGGCCCGGCATTCGACGTCCACCATATGCACTCCCCCATCCTATTGCCAAGATATATCACGACGCCTATTGTTCTTATACAGGCTCGGCACCCGTAATTATATCGACGTAAATATGTACCGACAAAACATATGCCGAGTGTTGGAGGAGCCCCATGACACATCCGCAGCTTTCCGCCGCTGCATCCGCTGAACTCGTCCGTCGCCACGCGGTACAAGACGCGACGTTGATGACCATTCTTCACGCCATCCAGAACGAAGTCGGCTACGTGCCCGAGACGGCCATCGCGCCGCTCGCGCAGGCGCTATCGCTGTCGCGCGCAGAAGTCCACGGTGTGATCACCTACTACCATCACTTCCGTTCCGCCCCGCCCGCCCGCGTGACCGTGCAGCTTTGCCGCGCGGAAGCGTGCCGCAGCATGGGCACGGAAGCGTTGAAGGACCACATCGAAGGACACACGGGTTGCCGCTTCGACAGCGGTCATGCCGAAGACACCGAGCTCGAATCCGTGTTCTGCCTCGGTCAATGCGCGCTGTCTCCGTCGATGATGATCAACGGTGAATTGCACGCGCGCGTGACGCCGGCGAAGTTCGACCGCCTGTACGCCGCGGCGCAAACGAAGGTCGCGGAGGTGACGGCATGACGCGCATTTACGTTCCCATCGATTCCGCCGCGCTCGCGCTGGGCGCGCAAGGTGTCGCTGAAGCCATCGCGAGCGAAGCGGAGAAGCGCGGCATCGACGTGCAACTGGTGCGCAACGGTTCGCGCGGGCTTTTCTATCTCGAACCGCTCGTCGAAGTCGAGACGGCGGATGGGCGCATCGGCTATTCGAACGTCGAAGCCGACGATGTCGCCGCGCTCTTCGATGCCGGCTTTCACGAGGGCAAGGCGCACGAGAAGAACGTCGGCGTCGTCGACGAGATTCCTTACCTCAAGAACCAGCAGCGCCTGACGTTCGCGCGCATCGGCATCACGGACCCGCTGTCCATCGACGATTACACCGCGCTCGGCGGCCTCGAAGGATTGCGCCAGGTGCTCGACATGAACGGCGACGCCGTCTGCCAGGCGCTGCTCGATTCCGGCCTGCGCGGACGCGGCGGCGCGGCGTTTCCCGCGGGCATCAAGTGGAAGACGGTGCGCGGCGCGTATGCGGATCAAAAGTACATCGTCTGCAATGCAGACGAAGGCGACTCCGGCACGTTCTCCGACCGTCTCGTCATGGAAAGCGATCCGTACATGCTGATCGAAGGCATGATCATCGCGGGCGTGGCGGTGGGCGCGACCAAGGGCTACATCTACGTGCGCAGCGAGTATCCGCATTCGATCGCGACGCTCAATCGCGCGATCGACAAGGCGCGCGATGCGGGCTGGCTCGGCGCGAGCGTGCTCGGCACGTCGCACGCGTTCGAGTTGTATGTCGCGAAAGGCGCGGGCGCGTATGTGTGCGGCGAGGAAACCGCGCTGCTCGAATCGCTCGAAGGCAAGCGCGGCATCGTGCGCGCGAAGCCGCCGGTGCCGGCGCTCACCGGCCTGTACGGGAAGCCGACGGTCATCAACAACGTCATCACGCTCGCGACCGTGCCGATCATCTTCGCGAAGGGCGCGGCCTTCTATCGCGACTTCGGCATGGGCCGCTCGCGCGGCACGCTGCCTTTCCAGATCGCGGGCAATGTGAAGCAAGGCGGGCTCGTCGAACTGGCGTTCGGCGTGACGCTGCGCGAACTGCTCTACACCTACGGCGACGGCACCGCGAGCGGCCGTCCGGCGCGCGCGGTGCAAGTGGGCGGGCCGCTCGGCACGTATCTGCCGGAAAGCCAGTGGGACATTCCGCTCGACTACGAGGAATATGCGAAGGTCGGCGCGGTGGTCGGGCACGGCGGACTCGTGGTTCACGACGACACCTCGAACCTCGCCGAACTCGCGCAATACGCGATGCACTTCTGCGCGCTCGAATCGTGCGGCAAGTGCACGCCATGCCGCATCGGCTCGACGCGCGGCGAGGAAGTCATCGCGAAGATTCGTGAAGGCGATACGTCGGTGAAGCAGATCACGCTTCTGCGCGAGTTGTGCGACACGATGGTGTCGGGCTCGCTCTGCGCGATGGGCGGCATGACGCCGTTCCCGGTGATGTCCGCGCTCGATCACTTCCCCGAGGACTTCGGGCTGCCCCGCACGCCTGCACAGAAAGCGGCATAGAACAAGGAGACGACAATGTCCAACACCATCAACGGCTGCGGTTCCGGCAACTGCGCGTGCAAGAGCGCGGCGTCGGTGCAGCGCCGCGATCCGCTCGATGAAACCGACTACGGCACGCCGCTGCGTCACGCCGATATCGACGTGACGCTGGAAATCGACGGCGAATCCGTCACGGTGCCCGCGGGCACGTCGGTGATGCGCGCCGCGATCGAAGCCGGCGTCAACGTGCCGAAACTCTGCGCGACGGATTCTCTGGAGCCGTGGGGCTCGTGCCGTCTGTGCCTCGTCGAGATCGAAGGGAAGCGCGGCTATCCGGCCTCGTGCACGACGCCTGTCGAAGCGGGCATGAAAGTGCGCACGCAAACCGACAAGCTTCAATCGCTGCGCCGCAACGTGATGGAGCTTTATATCTCCGATCACCCGCTCGATTGCCTCACCTGCCCCGCCAATGGCGATTGCGAATTGCAGGACATGGCGGGCGTCGTCGGCTTGCGTGAAGTGCGCTACGGCTACGAAGGCGCGAACCATCTGAAAGACAAGAAGGACGAGTCGAATCCGTACTTCACCTACGATCCGTCGAAGTGCATCGTCTGCAATCGATGCGTGCGCGCCTGCGAGGAAACGCAGGGCACGTTCGCGCTGACCATCGCCGGACGCGGCTTCGAATCGCGCGTCGCGGCGAGCGAGAACGTGCCGTTCATGGAATCGGAATGCGTTTCGTGCGGCGCATGCGTCGCCGCGTGCCCGACCGCGACGCTGCAGGAAAAGACCGTCATCATACTCGGCCAGGCCGAACACTCGGCCATCACGACGTGCGCGTATTGCGGCGTCGGCTGTTCGCTGAAGGCGGAAATGAAGGGCAACACCGTCGTGCGCATGACGCCGAACAAGAACGGCCAGGCGAACGAAGGCCACGCGTGCGTGAAGGGCCGCTTCGCATGGGGTTACGCGACGCACAAGGATCGCATCAAGAAGCCGATGATCCGCGCGAAGATCACCGACCCGTGGCGCGAAGTGTCGTGGGACGAAGCGCTCACCTATGCGGCAAGCGAATTCCGCCGCATCCAGGACAAGTACGGCCGCGATTCGATCGGGGGCATCACGTCTTCGCGCTGCACGAACGAAGAGACCTACCTCGTGCAGAAGCTCGTGCGCGCGGCGTTCGGCAACAACAATGTCGATACCTGCGCGCGTGTCTGCCACTCGCCGACGGGTTACGGCCTCAAGGCGACGCTCGGCGAATCGGCGGGCACGCAGACGTTCGCATCGGTCGAACAGTCGGACGTGATCATCGTGATGGGCGCGAATCCGACCGACGGCCACCCGGTCTTCGGCTCGCGCCTGAAGCGCCGCGTGCGTGAAGGCGCGAAGCTGATCGTGATCGATCCGCGCCGCATCGATATCGTCGATACGCCGCACGTGAAGGCGCAGTATCACCTGCAACTGCGGCCGGGCACGAACGTCGCGATGGTCAACTCGCTCGCGCACGTGATCGTCACGGAAGGCTTGCTGAAGGAAGATTTCATCGCCGAACGCTGCGAAGAGCGCGCGTTCGGGCAGTGGCGCGATTTCGTCGCGAAGGAAGAGAACTCGCCCGAAGCGATGGAAGCCGTCACCGGCGTGCCCGCACAACAGGTCCGCGAAGCCGCGCGCGTCTACGCGCTGGGCGGCAACGGCGCGATCTATTACGGCCTCGGCGTGACCGAGCACGCGCAAGGTTCGACCACCGTGATGGGCATCGCGAACCTCGCGATGGCCACGGGCAACGTCGGTCGCGAAGGCGTCGGCGTGAATCCGCTGCGCGGCCAGAACAACGTGCAGGGCTCGTGCGACATGGGCTCGTTCCCGCACGAACTGCCGGGCTATCGGCATATCGGCGACGCGGCAACGCGCGCGCTCTTCGAGGAAGCGTGGGACGTGCAGCTTCAGCCGGAGCCGGGTCTGCGCATCCCGAATATGTTCGATGCCGCGATGCACGGCACGTTCATGGGCCTTTACTGCCAGGGCGAGGACATCGTCCAGTCGGACCCGAACACGCAGCACGTGGCGGATGCGTTGTCGTCGATGGAATGTATCGTCGTGCAGGACATCTTCCTGAACGAAACGGCGAAGTACGCGCACGTTCTCTTGCCCGGCTCGACCTTCCTCGAAAAAGACGGCACCTTCACCAACGCCGAGCGCCGCATCTCGCGCGTGCGCAAGGTGATGCCGCCGCTGCCGGGCCTCTCCGACTGGGAAGTGACGATCAAGCTCTCGCGCGCGCTCGGCTATGAGATGAACTACGCGAACCCCTCTGAAATCATGGACGAGATCGCGCGTCTCACGCCGACCTTCCACGGCGTCTCGTACGATCGCCTGGACGAGCTCGGCAGCATTCAGTGGCCGTGCAACGAGAAAGCGCCGGACGGCACGCCGACGATGCACATCGACGAATTCGTGCGCGGCAAGGGACGCTTCGTCATCACGAAGTTCATCGCGACGCCGGAGAAGGTCACGCGCAAGTATCCGCTGCTGCTCACGACCGGGCGCATCCTGTCGCAGTACAACGTCGGCGCGCAGACGCGGCGCACCGAAAACTCGCAATGGCACGACGAGGACCGCCTGGAGATTCATCCGGTCGATGCGGAAGATCGCGGCATCAAGCAGGACGACTGGGTCGGCATCGAGTCGCGCGCCGGGCAGACGGTGTTGCGCGCGAAGATTTCCGAGCGCATGCAGCCGGGCGTCGTCTATACGACGTTCCACTTCCCCGAATCGGGCGCGAACGTCATCACGACGGACTCTTCCGACTGGGCGACCAACTGTCCGGAGTACAAGGTGACGGCGGTGCAGGTGATGCCGGTGGAACAGCCGTCGCAATGGCAGAAGGAGTACTCGCGCTTCAACACGCAGCAGCTCGAGTTGCTCAATCTCGCCACGACCACTTCAGGAAAATAATAAATGGACGTCGATAACCTGATTGAGATGGCGAACCGCATCGGCGAATTCTTCGATTCGATGCCGGACCGCGCCGAAGCCATCGACAGCATCGCGGATCACATTCGCCGCTTCTGGGAACCGCGCATGCGGCTCGCGATTCTCGCCGCGCTCGACGATCCGGAGGCGAACGCGTCGATGGAGCCGATCCTGCGTGAGGCGCTCAATCTGCATAAGGCGGATCTGCAGCCGAAGACAGCGACCGCCTGACGTCGTTCACGAAACGGACCAAAGCCCTGCACCGCAGGGCTTTTTTAATCCTCGCGATATTCGCGTTCCGGCTGCCGCTCGGTGCTCGTGTCCTGCGCGCCGAACCACGTCTCGCAGTGACGCAGCAGCCCATGCACATCCGATGGCGCGCGCCCGCGCGCGGCGATATAGCCATCGGGACGCACGAGATAAAACGCCGGACGCGTGCGGCCGTAATTGTCGGTGAGCGAATTAGCGCCCTCGCCGCGCGTATCGGTGATGCGCCAGACGCGCACCGCGTTCGGCATGATGTTTTCGAGGGCTTTCACGAAGCCGTCGAGGTCCGGGTCGCGCATCGCGTGCGCGACGGTGATGGTCGCGGGCGCAAGCGCGATGTCGTCCTCGCCCGACGGATTCAGGAGCAGAAAGAGCGAGAAGCAACCGGGATCGTGCAGATCGTAGAGACAGCCGACGCCGGGCAGCCTGCCGAGCGGCCCGTCGATGACATGCACGCGTGCATCGGGCGCGCGCTCGCCCGCTCGTGGACCGCCATCGAGCAGACGCTCCAGCGTGAGCGGGCTCTTGCGATAGTTGATCGACAGTTCGCTCACCGTGCGCCGCATCGCGTCGCGCAATGGGCCGATCGCGGCGAGAGCGGGCATCACATGCTCGCGCATCAGCTTCATCGGGCCGTGCTCGGCGCCGGCCATCTGCGTGAGCATGCTCGTCTGTCGCAGCACGTCGCGCTCGATCGGATGCCGCTCCGTGTGATAGCTGTCGAGCAGCCGCTCGGGCGCGCCGCCCGCGAGCATGCGCGCGATTTTCCAGCCGAGATTGAACGCCTCCTGAATGCCGGTGTTCATGCCCTGCGCGCCAGCCGGACTATGCACGTGCGCCGAATCGCCCGCGAGAAACACGCGCTCCATGCGCAGCTTGTCGACCATGCGGCTGTTCAGGTGAAAGTACGACGACCACGTCAGGTTCGACAGCGCGATCTTGTGATGCACGCGCCGCTCGACGAGCGCGCGGCATTCATCGAGCGTCGGGCCGGCTTTCGTTCCAGCCGCGTTGACGGCGTTCGCGGCCGGCGCCGGCATGTCCGCGATCAGGCGCGCGCGGTCGCCGCCCATCGGGAAGAGCGCAGCGAGCCCCTCGCCCGACGCGAAGATATGAAATTCGTCGTCGGGCCAGTCGGAGTCGGCCTGGAGATCGGCGAGCAGATAGGTTTGATCGAACGTCTTGCCGTCGAAACCGATGCCCAGCCGATGCCGCACGAAACTGTGGGCGCCGTCCGCCGCGATCAGATACGAAGGCCGCAGGAGTTCATCACGTCCGTTCGGATGACGCAGCCTCGCCTGCAAGCCTGCCGATCCTTGCGAGACATCGACCACTTCGACGCCGCGCTCGACATCGACATGTTGAGTCGCCAGATGCTCCGCGAGCAGGCGTTCGGTCTGCGACTGCTCAAGAAAGAGCAGATACGGATAACGCGTCTGCAAAGGATCGAAGTCGAGGCGCGCGAGGCGCTGCCCGTTCGAATAGAGATTCGCGACGCGCGCGCGATGGCCGAGTTCGAGAAACGGCTTGACCACGCGATGCTGCTCGAAGAGTTCGAGCGTGCGCGCCTGAATGCCGATCGCGCGTGAATGCGGCGACGGCTCGCGCGCCTTGTCGACGAGCCTGACCGGGATGTGCGCGCGCGCGAGACTCATCGCGGCGGCGAGGCCCGTCGGACCGGCGCCGACGATCAGAACGGGCGCCACATCCAGCTTGTCGTTCGGATTCAGCTTTGGCGCGAACATGCAGTCCTCCCCCAAAACGTCACGGCGTCTAGTGTACGCCCGTACCCTCCGCTTTTAGCATGCGCGCCGGCCGCACCGGACTCAGTGCGCGTGCCCGCGTTCGCTGAGCACGCACGCGTGGCAGGCCTCGCCGAACTCCACCTGCACGGTGGCATGATGCATCGAATATTCGCGGCGCAGCGTGGTGACGACGCCCTGCACGAAGGCATCGCCGGGATGGCCCTCGGGTATCACGAGATGGACCGTGAGCGCGTTTTCGGTCGTCGAGAGCGCCCACACGTGCAGGTCGTGCACATCGCGTACGCCGGGCAGTTGCTTCAGATATTGCTCGACGCGCGGCATGTCGACCGAGGACGGGACGGCGGCCATCGCGAGGCGCATCGCGTCGCGCCCGAGGCCCCACGTGCCGTAGACAATCACCGACACGACGATCAGGCTCATCAAAGGATCGAGCCAGCTCGCGCCCGTGAACAGGATGATGAGACCGCTGACCGCGACGGCGGCGGAGATGGCTGCATCGGCGGCCATGTGCAGAAACGCGCCGCGCACGTTGAGGTCTTCCTTGCTGCCGCGCATGAAGAGCCACGCGGAGAAGCCGTTCACGATCATGCCGAGCGTCGCGACGATGAACACGTCGAGCCCCGCGACGGGCGCCGGATTGAGCAGGCGCTGAATCGCTTCGAGCACGATCGCGCCGCACGCGAAGAGCAGCAGCGCCGCGTTGGCGAGCGACGCCAGGATCGACGAGCTGCCCATGCCGAACGTATAGCGCGAGTTGGGCTGGCGCTTGCCGAGCCACACGGCGCCCCATGCGAGCAGGAGACCGAGCACGTCGGAGAGGTTGTGGCCGGCATCGGCGAGCAGCGCGGTCGAATGCGCGAGAAAGCCGTAGACGGCCTGCACGATCACGATCACCACATTCAGGCCGACCGCAAGCGCGAACGTTCGGCCCTGCCCTTCCTGCGGCGCGCCGTGATGATGATGACCATGGCCGCCGTGGCCATGCGAATGCCCGTGCTCGTGACTGTGCGCGTGGCCTTCGTGGCCTTCGTGATGTTCGTGTTGCTCGTGTTCTGCGTGCTGATGCGTGCTCATGGGCGTACTCGCGATTCGGTGGCGGTCATTCGATGTCGGGGGCGTCGGCTTGCGGTTCCGCGATGTGCTCCAGCAGCTCGCCCAGCATCGCGCTGATGTGACGGTCCGCCGCCACGTAGAACACCTGCTTGCCCTGGCGTTCGGCCCGCACGATGCGCGCCGCGCGCAGGAGCCGCAGGTGATGGCTCACGAGCGAGGCCGACAGCCCGAGCAGCTCCGCGATCGCACCGACCGCGCGCCGCTGTTCGACGCACGCAAGCACGATGCGCAGGCGCGTCGGGTCGCCGAGCAGGCGGAACAGGTCGGCGAGCGGCACGACGCGGTCATCGGACGTGATCGGACTGGCGGTGGTGGACGGATCGGAAGCCACAATCGTCGCTAACATATGAATAGGTGTTCACATGTTAAGTGCCATCGCCGCAACATGTCAACCGCGCTTCTCCGGAAGAGCGGCGCCGGTGTGGGAAAATGCGGGGTTTGCTTTTCCCGGCCAGAAGTCTTCCCCGTCATGGACACCGTATTCGCCCGCGGTTTCGCGGCCCATCGCGATGGCCGCCTGACCGACGCGGAGCGCGACTATCAGGCCGCGCTTACCGCCGAACCTCGTCACGTCGACGCGCTGCATTACCTCGGCGTGCTGCGCCATCAACAGGGCCAGCACGCGGAGGCGGCCGAGCTCGTGGGCCGCGCCGTGGACCTGCGTCCGGGCGATGCCGGCCTGCAGCTCAACCTCGGCAACGCGCTGAAGGCGCTCGGCCGTCTGGACGACGCGATCGAGCGCTTTCGCAACGCGCTGACGCTCGCGCCGGGCTTTCCGCTCGCCCAGTACAACCTCGGCAACGCCTACACGGCGGCCGGCCGCCACGAAGATGCCGCCGATGCCTTCGAGAAGGCCTTGCGCCTGCAGCCCAACGATCCGGCCGCATGGAACAACTTCGGCAACGCGCTCTCCGCGCTGCGCCGCTTCAAGGACGCCGCGCACGCGTTCAAGCGCACGCTGGCGCTGCGCCCGCGCCATGCCGGCGCGCACAACAATCTCGGCATGGCGCTCAACGCGCTCGGCGATACGCTCGGCGCGATCTCGCACTTTCGCGCCGCGCTCGAGGCCGAACCGAATTACGTCGCCGCGCATTTCAATCTCGGCAATCTGCTCGATACGAACGGCCATCCCGAGGACGCGCTGCCCGTGCTGCGAAAGGCCGTCGCGTTGCAGCCGCATTTCGCGCCGGGATACTTCGGGCTCGCTCACGCGCTCGCCAAGCTCGGCCGTCACGATGAAGCCGTGCCGCATTTCGAACGCGCGGTCGGACTCGATCCGAAATATGGCGTCGCGTGGCTCTGCCTCGGCAACGCGCATCTGGCGCTCGGCGCACATCGCGCGGCGCTGCGCGCGTTCGATGAAGCATTGCGTATCGATCCTTCGATGCCCGCCGCGCATCTGAACCGCGCGCTCGCACTGCTCACGACCGGCGACTACGCACGCGGTCTGCCTGCCTACGAATGGCGTCTGCAAACGCCCGGCAGCGAACCCGCGCCGCGCCTGCCGCGCTGGAATGGCGAGCCGATGCCGGGCCGCACGCTGCTCGTGCGCGCCGAGCAGGGTTTCGGCGACACCTTGCAGTTCACGCGCTTCGTGCCGTTCGCGGCGAAGCTCGTCGGCAAGCTGGTGCTCGAAGTGCAGCCCGCGCTCGTGCCGCTGCTCGCGCCGGCCGCGCAAGCCGCGCGCGTCGAGCTGAAGAGCAAGTCGGACGGCGTCCCGACGCACGCGGACGCTTACTGCCCGCTGCTCAGCCTGCCGCTCGCACTCGGCATGACCTCGCCCGAAGCGATTCCGGCGCGCGCGCCCTATCTCGTCGTGCCCGCCGATTACCGGCGCAAGTGGCGCGGCTCGATCGGCGGCCAGGAACGGCGCAAGATCGGCATCGCGTGGTCCGGGCGGATGCAGCCAGGCGAGACGCGCTCGGTGCCGGTCAGTGAGCTTGCGCCGCTTTTCGCGCTCGAAGATGTCGACTGGATCGTGCTCCAGCCGTTCATCACCGGACGCGAGCGTGACATGTTGCGCGCGCATCCGAACGCGAGGTCGATTCACACGCTGGACGGCCGCCTGGAAAACTTCGCCGATACGGGCGCGATCGTCGATCGGCTGGACGCCGTCGTCTCCGTCGATACGTCCGTCGCCCACCTCGCAGGCGCGCTCGGCAAGCCGCTCTGGGTGATGCTGCCTTTCGCCGCCGACTGGCGCTGGGGCGTCGACACCGCCGACAACGCGTGGTATCCGCAGGCGCGGCTCGTGCGACAGCGCGCGCCGGGCCGATGGCGCGACGTCATCGAGGCTACGGCAGCGGCGCTGGCTTTGCTGCCCGCATAAAAAATCCCCGTCGAGACGGGGATTTTTTTCGACCTTTCGCTTGCATCAGGCCGTCTTGTACTGATTGCGCGCCTCGGGCGAGCGATACAGCACGAGCGTCGCGATCAACCCGCAGATCGCGGCCAGGCCCATCCACAGGCCGGGCGCGGCCTTGTTGCCGGTCGCGTGGATCAGATACGTCGAGATCGCCGGGGTGAAGCCGCCGATGGTCGTCGCGAGGCTATAGGCCATCGAGAATCCGGTCGTGCGCACATCGACGGGCATCACTTCGGTCAGCGCGACCACCATCGCGCCGTTGTAGCTGCCGTACAGGAACGAAAGCCACAGTTCGCACATGAGCAGGCGCGCGAACGACGGATCCGCGACCAGCCATTGCACCACCGGATACGACGTCAGAATGGTGAGGATCGTGAACACGAGCAGCACCGGACGGCGCCCCACCCGATCCGACACCGCGCCCATCAGCGGCAACCAGATCAGATTCGAGAGGCCGACGCACACCGTGACGACGAGCGCATCGGTGGCGGAGAGCTTCAGCACTTCCTTGCCGAAGGTCGGCGTGTACGCGGTGATCATGTAGAACGACACGGTCGTCATGATGACCATGCCCATCCCGGCGATCACGATGCCCCAGTTCTGCGCGATCGAGCGCGCGATCTCGCCCATGCTCGGCCGATGCTTTCTCGCGAGGAACTCGTCGGTTTCACGCAGCGAGCGGCGGATGATGAAGAGGAACGGCACGATCAGGCAGCCGATCAGGAACGGCACGCGCCAGCCCCAGGCGGTCATCTGCTCGGGCGGCAAGAGGCGGTTCATGATCACGCCGATCAGCGCCGCGAACACGACCGCGACTTGCTGGCTGCCGGACTGCCATGAACAATAAAAGCCCTTGTTGCCCTTGGTCGCGATCTCCGACAGATACACCGACACGCCGCCCAGTTCCACGCCGGCCGAGAAGCCTTGCAGCAATCGTCCGCCCAACACGATGATCGGCGCGAGCGCACCGATGGTCGCGTAGCCCGGCACCAGCGCGACGCACGCGGTGCCGACCGCCATCAGCCCGAGCGTGAGGATCAGGCCTTTGCGCCGCCCGTGATGGTCGATGTAGGCGCCGAGCACGATGGCGCCGACCGGCCGCATCAGGAAGCCCGCGCCGAAGACGGACAGCGCGAGCATCAGCGACGCGAACTCGTCGCCGCTCGGAAAATAGGTCTTGGCGATCGCGGAAGCGTAATAGCCGTAGACCATGAAGTCGTACATTTCAAGGAAGTTTCCGCTGACGACGCGAAATACCGACTTGAACTTGGATTCGTTGGCGGGTGCGATGTGGGTCGTGGACATGACTTTCTCGGGGAACTAGGGGCGCACTTCAGTTCTGCGCGAACGCACGGCGACTGAAGCGGGGTCTCTTTCGTTTTTTGTAAACGCAACGCCCTCAATCTTAACGCCGCACCGCCCATGACTGCACATAACTTCGCGCAACATCACGTCAAACAACCTTAAAATACGGTTACATTCACCTAACTTCAAGCTGACATACGAGCAAACATGACTCCGAAAATCACGTTGCGCGCGGCGACTGTGGACGACACCGCGCTCATCGCATCGATGCATACGCGAAGCTGGGCATCGGCGTATCGCGGCATCCTGCCGGACACGTATCTCGATCGCGATTTGCAAGGCGAGCGCGTCGCTCACTGGAATACGCGCATGAAGGATGTCGCGGCGGGGGCGGCGAGCGTGTTCATCGCGGAACACGAAGGGGAACCGGTCGGCTTCATTTGTCTCGTCGAACCGGATGAGACCGGCAGCGTGCTCGTCGACAATCTGCACGCGATGCCGGGACATCGCGGCCTCGGCACCGGCACCGTGATGCTCGACGAAGCCGCGCGCTGGGCTCGCTCGCGCGGCGCGCGGCAACTGTATCTTTCCGTGCTCGAACAGAACGCCGCGGCAATCGGCTTCTACGAATCGCGTGGCTGGACGTGCGCCGAACGTGAAGCGGACCACGTGGGCGGCATCGACGTCTTCTCATTGCGTTACGTGTTTCCGCTCGACTAAGCACAAGAAGATCAAGTCGGTCAATAAGCATTCCTGTCAAAAATAGACAATAGGAATTTTCTGGTCGTCGGGCACATAACGGTTTCGTATGATCGCGGGTCGAAATTCTGGCCATCTCGCGCCGAACCCGCGGCGCCATCTCCATGCGCCACGATGGTCCGTGCGGGCCGTCTCGTTTGCCCGCGCCCGGGCGCATGCATGTGGAATCTTCATGTCCGAACCCTTGATCTTAGTGGAAGGCAATCTGCGTCTGCCGACGCTGCGCGCGCTGACGGAGCCGTCCTTGAACTTCGGATTCGAGTGGTCGCCTGCGCGCTCGCGCCCCGTTCAAACGCCGTCAGAATTCGCGCTCTTCGCGGCACGCCTCGTCACGGCCTATGTGCCGGCTCTGAGCCTGTCCGACATCCACTCGCCTTATCGCGCGACGAGCCTGTGGGGCATCTTCGCCAAGGAAGACATACCGCGCGCGATGCTGAACCTGACGCAAGGCTCGAACGCTCAAGACGATGCCGACGAACCCCGCGCCGAATCCGTTCATCTGACGGTCAATGCACCGGCGCACGCTCGCGGACATGGCTTCGGCAAGCTGGTCGTCGGCGCCATCGCGGCTGCTTGCGGCGTGCTCATCGTATGGATACTGTTCGCTCATCCACCGGTGTCGCGCCGCGTCACGCCCCCCGCGCCAGCCGAAGAAACCGCGACTCGCACGCAGCCGGCCCAGCCGGCAGCGCCTACCGGCCAGGCGGCGCGGGTCGAGCAGGAATCGGAAACGCCGATGCCGCCGGCAGTCGTCACGCCGCCGAGCGCGGACAGCCACGCCATCGAAACCGTCGGTTCGGCCGCGACCAAAACCGAGGTTGCATCCGCCGCGATCGAGCCGGAAGAGGCACCTGTGCATGTCGTCGCGCCAGCGGAAGACCGCAAGCACATCGCCCGGGTCAAAGCCGTGCTGACACCCCACACGAAGCGCGCCGTACATGTCGCTCAAGCAACCAGCGAGCGCGTCGTGAAACCGGCGGCGCCGCGGCGCGTGCGTGCGGCATCGGCTGAAAAAATCGCGAGCGGGCCGTCGAAGGCTTCCTTGTCGATGGACCCGGCCACGCTCTCCTCGATGCTCCAGCATTCACCGACCCTCGACAGCAACGCGGCCTCGTCCGGCCGCGGCGCTGCCAATGGCGCGCGCTGACCAGCGCAATACGCACCGCCAGCCCGATCAACCATTCCGGTCACGACGCCAACATGACGCAACTCAGTTATCTCCGTTACGCGACGCTCACGCTCGCCCTGTCCTTCTGCGGCCTGTTTGTGCCGTTCACGAACACGCTCGCCGCGCCCGCGACGGCGCAAGCTGTCGCAAAAGCAGTTCAGCCTGCGGCCACGACAAACGAGCCCGCACAGGCCGCGCTCGTCGACCTGTCCGATCTGAACGCCGACTCGAACGCGCCGCGCGTCGAAGGCAACATCGCCGAGTTGCAGAACCTCGTGCAGGCCGGAAGCCTCACGGAGTTACGCGCCACGCGCAACGGCAGCTACGGCGCGAAGCTTTTCTTCCTCGCGCAGGAGATGGTGTACTACGTCGCGCTCTCGCAGGACGCGCGCTGGTGGCGTGTCGTCAAAACGCAGGACACGGTCCGCGCCGAATCGATCTACGCGCAGTTCTCGCGCAAGAGCTTCGAACTCGCCGATGGCGAAATCCGCCGCACGCAATTGCAGGCACAGAAGGCGCTGCTCGATCGTGTGATCGCGAAATCGGCCGATCGGGCCAACCGTCTCACCGCCGATCTCCAGCTCGCGCAGCAGCAGGATTCGCAAGTGTCGCAGCGTCAGCAGCAACTGCAGGCCGAATCCGCCGTGCTGCAAACGGACAAGCTGGATGCCGAGCGCAAGCTGCGCGCGCTGCAGATGCAGGTCGAACAGCTTCAGAAGCAGACGGAAGCGGGACTCGCGCCGGTGAGCGTGACGCCATCGCGCTGAAAACGAAAAAGGCCCGCTCAATTCGAGCGGGCCTTTTGCTTTGCGACGTGCCGAAACGCGCTTGAACTCAGAAGCGCGTCTCTCGCGCAACGCGCAGGAACGTATCGAGCAGCGGCGTGCAATCGAGAAGCTCCGCGCCGCCCGCCCGATGAAACTCCGGGTGCCACTGCACGCCGACGACGAACGGCGCCTTCCGGTAGCGCACAGCCTCGATGATCCCGTCCGAAGCCGACACCGCTTCGATGTTCAGATCGCGCCCGATCGATTTCACCGCCTGATGGTGGATCGAGTTGACGATCGCCTCGCGCTGGTTCGGGAACATGTTGACGAGCGTCGAACCATCGGGGAAGCGGATCGAATGGCGATGCTGGTCGTAATGCTCGCTGACGTGAAGGCCAGCCGTCGGCACATCGGTCGCGATATCGCCGTAAAGCGTGCCGCCGAACGCCACGTTGATCAGCTGACAGCCGCGGCACACGCCGAGCACGGGCTTGCCCGACTCGACGAACTCGTGCAGCAGTTCCAGTTCATACATGTCGCGGACGCGGTCGCCCGGCCATTCGGGACGCGTCGTCGCTTCCTCGTAGGACTGCGGAGAGACGTCGGCGCCGCCTTGCAGCAAGAGGCCGTCGAGGTGCTTCGCATAGTCGCGCAAACGGATATTGCTCGGATGCAGCATGCCCTGGTGGCCGACCGTCGGGATCATGAACACGAGCACATCGCGCGACATGACCCAATGCGCAATCGATTCTTCGAGGTATTGCAGCGTCTTGCCGCGCAGTCCTTTCGCACCCGGCTCGGGATGAAAGATGCGCGCCGACACGCCGATGCGCAATGTGCGCTGCGTGATGCGCTGACCCGCGCGATCGAAAATCTGACGCGCACGCGCCGCGACGATCCGGCCGAACACCGACCACGCGGAGTCGGAGTGCTTGAGATACGCGGGCTGTGCCGGCGCTGCCGCCTGTTCGTGCAAGGGCAGCGGCGGCGGATTGAGCTTGCCGAAGTCCGGCGCTTCCGCGAATTCGGGCGGCAGGACGGTCGCGCGGCCACTCGGGGAATCGGATGAAGCGGATTGCGCGCTGGCCGTGCTCGCGGCTTCCGCTTCGGTCGCGGCTTCGAGATTCTCGGCGAGACTCGCTCTGGGTTTGCCGGATGCGCGCTGCTGTTCGCGCACCGCGGCTTCCTGCGCGGCAGTCGCGCTCGCCGCCGCCGCACGCCCTTCGCGGGAGGCCTGCTGCGCTTCGTCGCGCCGGGCCTGCGCGGTATCGACCGGTTCGACGTTCGATGCGCTCGAAGGCGCATCCGTCGATGCCCGCTCGGTCGCGCTCGCCTGCGGGCCGGGCGCGGCAGCCGCTGCCGCCGCTTCGGGCGATGCCGTGGGATTCGCGCTTCGCGGCGCGGCTTGAGAGTCGGCGCCGGTGCGGCGCGCGTCGGTGCTGCTTGCGTCGTTGGACGTTTTGTTATCGCTCATTCCGGATTCAGGCGCTTGAACGCCATATGGAGAATGCACAAATTCCAATTATCCGCCTCAGACCAGCACGGGGCAAACCAGCACACATTTGGTCACATAGGCTCACATTATCGCGGGAACCCGTGATGAGCCGCTGTCAGGGCTATCCCGTGAAGCGAGCCTTCAATGATCGCGCGGTTCCTCGAAGGTCTCGCGCAAGGCGATCTGCATCGTCGCGTGGATTTTCACGCACCAGCGCCAAAGCACGGTCAGCAGGAGCGCCGCGCACAGCAGCACGCCGACCATCAGGCCGAACGGCGGCAGGATGCCGCCCGAGAGCGCCGCGACGAGCAGAAAGACGCCGAACATCGCGACGATCGGAATCAGTCCGGAGATCGCCGAGCGGATCGCGCGCGTGAAGCGCCCCGCTTTCGCGGGCTGCACGCTCACTTCGGCGAGCAGCAGCGCGAGCGATTCGAGCTTGCGATACACCGCGACCAGAAACGGCAGCGCGACCACGAGCGCCGCGCTCCACAGCACGACGCGTTGCGCGTTGTCGGTATCGAGCCAGCGCGCGAGATAGCCCGACGCGAACGGCGCCGAATACGACGCGCCGAGAAAGATCGCCGCGACGAGCGCGAGATTCACCGCGATCTGCACAACGATGCGCCGGGTCATCGAGAAGAGCGTCGGTCCGCCGGAGACGGGCGTGAGGCTCGCGAGCCACTGCGAGTAGAGGCCGAAGGTATCCGCGAGCGGTGCGGGCATCGCGCGGGCGAGGCGCATCGTGAGCGGATCGGCGGCGCGGATCAGATACGGCGTGAAGAGCGTCGTGAGCGCGGACACGGCCACCGCGATCGGATAGAGAAAGCTGCTCGTGACCTTGAGCGACAGCCCGAGCGACGCGATGATGAACGAGAACTCGCCGATCTGCGAGACGCTCATGCCGACGCGCATCGACGTGCGCCCGTCCTTGCCCGCGAGAAAGGTGCCGAGCCCGCACGAGACGATCTTGCCGAGCACGACGGCGAAGGTGATGACGGCGATCGGCCACGCGTAATCGACGAGCACGGCCGGATTCAGCAAGAGCCCGATGGTCACGAAGAAGATCGCGGAGAACATGTCGCGCACGGGCGCGATCAGATGCTCGATGCGCGCGAGATGCTTCGACTCCGCCATGATCGCGCCGATCAGGAACGCGCCGAGCGCGATCGAATAATCGAGCTTCACGACGAGCAGACAGAAGCCGAAGCAGAAGCCGAGCACGGTGACGAGCAGCATCTCGTCGCTCTTCGCGCGCGCCACGTAATTGAGCGCGCGCGGCACCGTCAGAATGCCGACGACGAGCGAAACCGTCATGAAAAGCAGCAGCTTGCCGAGCGTGACGGCCGCGACGCCCGCGCTCACCGAACCCGTTTGCGCGATGCCGGAGAGCAGCACGAGCATCGCGATCGCGAGAATATCTTCGACGATCAGAATGCCGAACACGATCTGCGCAAAGTTCTCGCCCTTCATGCCGAGTTCGGAAAGCGCCTTCACGATGATCGTCGTCGACGAGATCGCGAGCATCGCGCCGAGAAAGAGCGAATCCATCGCGTTCCAACCGAACCATCGCCCGATCTCGTAGCCGACCCAGATCATCAGAACGATTTCCGACAGCGCCGCGACGATAGCCGTCGCGCCGACCTTGAAGAGCTTGCGCAGGCTGAATTCGAGCCCGAGCGAGAACATCAGGAATACGACGCCCAGTTCGCCGAGCGTCTGGATCGTCACTTCGTCGTGAATGAGATTGAACGGCGGCGTGTACGGCCCGATGATCACGCCCGCGGCGATATAGCCCAGCACGACCGGCTGCCGCAGACGATGAAACAGCACCGTCACGACGCCCGCGATGGCCATGATTACCGCAAGATCCTGAATGAAGCCGATCGCGTGATGCATCAAACGATTCCTTACAAAGAACTAACCGGAATTCGATGTTACCGCACGGACGGGGCAATCCGAGGTCGGCCGATGAATACGCGCGAAAAAAACGGGCATCGCGCTGGTGCATGCGCGAATCGAAGGACGAAGGAAAAAGGCCCGCGCGAACGGCGGGCCGGATCGGCAAAAACGAAATCGCGGCGCTCAGACCGCCGCTTCGTTTTCCTCGCCGGTGCGGATACGGATTACGCGCTCGACATCGGCGACGAAGATCTTGCCGTCACCGATCTTTCCGGTGCGCGCGGCGCCGATGATCGCATCGATGACCTGATCGGTTTGATCGTTCGCGACGACGACTTCGATCTTCACCTTCGGCAGGAAGTCGACGACATACTCTGCACCACGATAAAGCTCGGTATGCCCCTTCTGGCGGCCAAAGCCCTTCACTTCCGTGACCGTGAGACCCGTGAGGCCCACTTCGGCGAGCGCTTCGCGGACTTCGTCGAGCTTGAACGGTTTGATGATGGCGGTGATGCGTTTCATGGCGTGCCTCGCGTAAAGATCGATTCAAGGGGTTCGAAAAAACGTCGTGCCCCGCGTGGGGCAGATGTTTTCGATTCTAGCCGCGTTTCATCGCGCAAGCGGTCCGGAAAATCGCGAGGTGTCCGGTAACGCGCGATATCACTCTTTCTCAGGGACGCGTTCGAGGTCCTTGAGCCACACCGTCGCTTGTCCGTCGCTCGGCGCGCGCCAGTCGCCGCGCGGTGAAAGCGAGCCGCCCGAGCCGACCTTCGGCGCGTTCGGTATGCATGAGCGCTTGAACTGGCTCGTGCGGAAGAATCGATCCAGAAAGATCCGCAGATTCTTGCGGATCTCGCCGAGGTCGTATTGATTCCGCGCGACCGTCGGACCTTCGGGCCACGCACCCGCATCGCGATCGCGCCACGCATGCAGCGCGAGAAACGCGACCTTCGTTGGTGCAAAGCCGAAGCGCAGCGTGTAGTAGAGGTTGAAGTCCTGCAATTCGTACGGCCCGATGACGCTCTCGGTCTTCTGCTCGACCACGCCGCTCGTCTTGCCGGGAATGAGTTCCGGACTGATGTCGGTGCTCAGCACGTTTTCGAGCACGTCGGTTCCGGTGCCGCCGATCTGCCCCAACTCCGCGACCCAGCGCACCAGATGCGTGATCAGTGTCTTCGGCACGCTCGCGTTGACGTTGTAGTGGGACATGTGATCGCCCACTCCGTAGGTGCACCAACCAAGTGCGAGCTCGCTCAGATCGCCCGTGCCGATGACGATCGCGTTGTTGAGGTTCGCGAGCCGGAACAGGTGGCTCGTGCGTTCGCCTGCCTGAACGTTCTCGTACGTGATGTCGTACTGCTCGGCACCCGAACTGTGCGGATGGCCGATGTCCGTCAGCATCTGCATGCAGCTCGGCCGAATGTCGATCTCGCTCGCCGTGCAGCCGACGACTTCCATCAGCTCGCGCGCCTGGCGCAGCGTGCGATCGCTGGTCGCGAAACCCGGCATCGTGTAGGCGAGGATGTTCGAGCGCGGCAGTCCGAGACGATCCATCGCCTTCGCGCACACGAGCAGCGCATGGGTCGAGTCGAGCCCGCCCGAAATGCCGATGACGACCTTCGACATACCCGAAGATTGCAGCCGCTGCAACAGCGCCTGCACCTGAATGTTGTAGACCTCGTTGCATCGTTCGTCGCGGCGCGCGGCGTCGGCGGGCACGTAGGGAAAGCGCGCGACGCGGCGTTCGAGCGGCAGCTTCCCGTCGGCGGGAACCGTCAGCGGAAACTCGACGACATCGAACTGTTCCACTTCGTTCGCGTGCCGGTGCGTCGATCGGCCGAACGTGGTTTGCCGCATGCGCTCGCGCGAGAGCCGTTCGAGATCGACATCGGCGAAGATCAGATGCGACCGGTCCGAGAAGCGCTCGGACTCCGCGAGCATCTCGCCGTTTTCGTAGATGAGGCCCTGCCCGTCCCAGGCGAGATCGGTGGACGATTCGCCATTGCCCGCCGACGTGTACAGATACGCCGCGACGCAACGCGCGGACTGCTGCCCGACGAGTTGATGCCGATACGCCGACTTGCCCACGACGATATTCGACGCCGACAGATTCACGAGCACCGTGGCCCCGGCGAGCGCCGCGAACGACGACGGCGGAATCGGCACCCACACGTCCTCGCAAATCTCGACGTGGAATCTGAAGAGCGGCAGGTCCTTGATCTGAAACAGCAGCGATGCACCGAACGGCACATCCTGACCGCAGAGCGTGAGCGTGTTCGTCGCGGCGGCATCGGCGGGGCTGAACTGACGCGCCTCGTAAAACTCGCCGTAGTTCGGCAGATAGCTCTTCGGCACGACGCCGCGAATGAAGCCGTCGGCGATGACGATCGCGCAATTGAAGAGCTTGTGCTCCGTCTTGATCGGCGCGCCGACGATCATCGCGATATTCAATCCCTTCGACGCATCCAGAATGCTTTGCAGCGCGTCTTCGCAGGCATCGAGCAAGGCGCGCTGATGGAAGAGATCGTCGCAGGTGTAGGCGGAAATGCCGAGCTCGGGAAACGCGACGAGAACCGCGCCGCGCGCGGCCGCCTCTCTCGCCAGTTCGATCGTCTGCGCCGCGTTGAACGCGGGATCGGCCACCTTGCAGGACGGAACGCCGACCGCGACGCGCGCGAAGTCGTGGCTGTACAGGTTGAAGAAGTTTCTGCTCATGGTCGGGATGGATGTGCGTGCGCGTGTTGCAACGAAAGGTCTCGTCGATTATCGCATCAGGTTTTCTTCCTGAACGGCGTATGCGCTTCGAGTTCCTCGATATGCTGATCCATCGCCTGCGTCTCGGCGTCGAGAAACTCGGCGATCGCGTGCGCGAAACGCTGATCGGCGATCCAGTGCGCGGACCATGTCGGCGTCGGCAAAAGGCCGCGCGACATCTTGTGCACGCCCTGCGCGCCGCCCTCGAAACGCGCGAGCCCGTGTTCGATGCAGTACGCGATGCCCTGCATATAGCACGTCTCGAAGTGCAGCCCGGAGATGAACTCGCGCGTGCCCCAGTAACGGCCGTACATCGTGTCGCCGCCGATCATGTTGAGCGCACACGCGAGCCGCGCGCCGTCTGCTTCGGCGATCACGAGCAACATGCTGTCGGGCGCATCCGCGTGAATCCGGCCGAAGAACTCGCGCGAAAGATACGGCGCGTTCCAGTGCTCGCGATACGTGTTGTCGTAGCAATCGTAGAAGAAATCGAGCGCGCTTTCGTCGATCTCCTTGCCGCGCAGCCACGTGTACGTCACGCCCGCTTCCGTCACGCGCCGGCGGTCCTGCTTCACCTTCTTGCGCTTGTCGTGACTCATCGTCGCGAGAAAGGCGTCGAAGTTTTCGTAGCCGTCGCCGGGCAGGTTTTCCCAGTGGAACTGCACGCCTTCGCGCAGCATGTAGCCCGCATCCGTCAGCGCCGCGACATCCTGCGCGTGCGGAAACAGCACGTGCAGCGACGAAAGCTCGAGACGCCGCGTCAGTTCGATGGCCCCACGCGCGAGCAATACGCGATCCTCGTGATGCGCGGCGATGAGGCGCGGGCCCGTCACCGGCGAGAACGGCACGGCGGACAGCGCCTTCGGGTAGTAGCGCAGGCCGTGGCGCTCGAAGGCGTCGGCCCACGCGTGGTCGAACACGTACTCGCCGCGCGAATGCGACTTCAGATAAAGCGGCATCGCGCCGGCAAACTCGCCACCGCGCTTCAATACCAGATGATGCGCGCGCCAGCCGGTGCGCTTGACGGCGCACCCGGTCTCCTGCAACGCCGAGAGAAACGCGTGACGCACGAACGGGTTATCGCCGGCGAGCCGGTTCCAGTCGTCGGCCGGGATTTCGTCCAGCGCATCGACCACATGAATTTCGACCTCGCGATTCAACAGGCTACCTCGCTGAAATATCGATGAGCGCTAGCCGTGCAAAGCCGCGCCCGAAAGCGGCTATTCTCGCGCAACTCGCTGCGGCACGCCGAAGCGGACAAAAGCGCCCCGACGCGGTGCTTTCGGCGATAATGCGCGGCAAATCTTTCATCGAGCGCCGACGAAACGCGATGCCGTGGTTCCTCTATCTGATCGAATGCGCCGACGGCAGCCTCTACACGGGCATCGCAACGGACGTAGAAGCGCGCTTCTGCGCGCATGCGAGCGGCAAGGGCGCGCGCTATACACGCGCAAGAAAGCCGCTGCGTGTGCTCGCGTCGTTCGAACTGGCGGGGAGATCGGAGGCGTTGCGCGCCGAATATCGCGTGAAGCGTCTGACCGCGCAGCAGAAGCGCGCGTTGATCGCGGGAGAGCGGACGCTCGAATCGTTGTTGCCCCGGATCGAGGCAAGCGAAGAAGAATAAAAAACGCCGCCGCGTTTCGGCAACGCGGCGGCGTTTCGTCAAAAAGCGCGCTTACTTCTTGAAGTTCGCGACGCCTTCCGAGATTTCCTTGTGCGCGGCGTCGATGCCCGCCCAGCCCTCGACCTTCACCCACTTGCCCTTTTCGAGCGACTTGTAGTTCTCGAAGAAGTGCTTGATCTGGTCTTTCAGATATTCGGGCACGTCGTCGATCGACTTGATGTTCGCCGTCATCGGGCAGATCTTGTCGTGCGGCACGGCGACGAGCTTCGCGTCCACGCCGGATTCATCGGTCATCTGCAGCATGCCGAGCGCACGCGCGCGTACGACCGAGCCTGCCAGCAGCGGGAACGGCGTGATGACGAGCACGTCGACCGGGTCGCCGTCGCCGGAGAGCGTCTGCGGAATGAAGCCGTAGTTGGCGGGATAGCGCATGCCGGTGCCGATGAAGCGGTCGACGACCAGCAGGCCCATGTCCTTGTCCGCTTCGTATTTGACCGGATCGCTCTGCGCGGGAATCTCGATGATGACGTTGAAATCCTGCGGGAGATCCTTGCCGGGAGGTACGTTGTTGAAGCTCATGAGCACTCTCTGGAGAAGTTGAGGTCGGAGATGGAATCGCACGGGCGGACGGTCATTCGCGAACCGTCGTGGCCCTCGCGCGCGTAGATGCGTGATTGCGTCATTATAGCCAATCGGTTTGCGCGTCCTTTGCACGCACGGCGCGGGGCGGGCGTTGGCGCGATAATCGGAAGCGGCATCGAATTCCGGCAGCAGAAACCCGTATTCAGGAGACATGCATGGAAGACGCGAAGCATTTCATCAATAACCGATGGGTCGCGCCATCGGGCAACGAGACGATTCCCGTCGTCGATCCATCGGACGGGCAGATTTTCGCGCAGATCGCGCGCGGCACGTCGGCCGATATCGACCGCGCGGTCGCCGCCGCCCGCGCCGCGTTCGAAGGCGAATGGGGCGCGATGAGCGCCGTCGAGCGCGGGCGCATTCTCGCGCGCCTGTCGATGCTGATCGCCGCGTGCCACGAAGACATCGCGCAAATCGAGGCGCGCGACACCGGCAAGCCGCTGAAGCAGGCGCGCGCCGACGCCGCCGGCATCGCGCGCTACTTCGAGTTCTACGCGGGCGCCGCCGACAAGCTGCACGGCGAAACCCTGCCCTATCAATACGGCTACACCGTGCTCACGATCCGCGAGCCGCACGGCGTGACGGGCCATATCGTGCCGTGGAACTATCCGCTGCAGATTTTCGGACGCAGCGTCGGGGCCGCGCTCGCGACCGGCAATGCGTGCGTTGCGAAGCCTGCCGAGGACGCGTGCCTGTCGCTGTTGCGCATCGCCGAACTGGCGGCTGAAGCGGGCCTGCCCGACGGCGCGCTCAATATCGTCACCGGCTATGGACACGAAGCGGGCGCGGCGCTCGCGCGGCATCCGGGCATCGATCACATCTCGTTCACGGGCTCCCCCGCGACGGGCGCGGCCGTTACCAAAATGGCCGCCGATAACCACGTTCCCGTGACGCTGGAGCTGGGCGGCAAGTCGCCGCAAATCGTGTTCGCCGATGCCGATTTCGACGCCGCGCTGCCCGTGCTCGTCGCCGCGATCGTGCAGAACGCGGGGCAGACGTGCTCGGCGGGCAGTCGCGTGCTGATCGAGCGCGCGGCCTACGAGCCGCTTATCGAGCGCCTGTCGCAGGCGTTCGCGGCGCTGAAGGTCGGCCCGAGCAAGCTCGATCTCGACTGCGGCCCGCTCATCAGCGCGAAGCAGCAGCAGCGCGTGTGGGACTTCCTGTCCGATGCCCAGCACGACGGCATCCCGATGGCCGCGCACGGCGAAGTCGTCGGCGATGCGCCCGAAGCGGGCTTCTATCAGGCGCCCACGCTGCTGCGCGACGTCCCGCCGACGCACCGTCTCGCGCGCGAGGAAGTGTTCGGTCCAGTGCTCGCCGCGATGCCCTTCGACGACGAAGCCGAAGCGCTGAAACTCGCCAACGGCACCGACTACGGCCTCGTTGCCGGCATCTGGACACGCGACGGCGCGCGGCAGATGCGCCTCGCGCGCCGCGTGCGCTCGGGGCAGGTGTTCATCAACAATTACGGCGCGGGCGGCGGCATCGAATTGCCGTTCGGCGGCGTGAAGCATTCCGGACACGGACGCGAGAAAGGATTCGAGGCGCTGTACGGCTTCACGACGTTGAAAACCATTGCCATCAAACACGGATAACGGGAGACGATATGCGACTGCAAGGCAAGACGGTGATCGTGACGGGCGGCGGCTCGGGATTCGGCGAAGGCATCGCGAAGACCTTTGCGCGCGAGGGCGCGAACGTCGTGGTCAACGATCTCAACGGCCCGGCCGCCGAACGCGTGGCGAGCGAGATCGCGCTCGCGTCGTCGGCGGAAGTGAAGCACGGGCGCGCGATCGCCGTGGCGGGCGACGTCACGAAGCGCGCCGACTGGCAAACGCTCTTTGATGCGGCCATCCAGGACTTCGGCAGCGTGCAGGTCGTCGTCAACAACGCGGGCACGACTCATCGCAACAAACCCGTGCTCGACGTGACCGAAGCCGAATTCGATCGCGTGTACGCGGTGAACGTGAAGAGCATCTACTGGAGCGTCGAGCAGTTCGTGCCGTACTTCCGCGAGCAGGGCGGCGGCGCGTTCATCAATATCGCGTCAACGGCGGGCGTGCGGCCGCGTCCCGGACTCGTCTGGTACAACGGCAGCAAGGCGGCGGTCATCATCGCGAGCAAGGCGCTCGCGGTCGAACTGGGCCCGGACCGCATCCGCGTGAACTGCATCAATCCGGTGATGGGCGAAACCGCCCTGCTCTCCGAGTTCATGGGCATGGAAGACACGCCCGAGAATCGCCGGAAGTTTCTCGCGACGATTCCGCTCGGCCGCCTCTCGACGCCGCAGGACATCGCCAACGCCGCGCTCTACCTCGCCTCCGACGATGCCGAGTTCATCACCGGCGTCGCGCTCGAGGTGGACGGCGGGCGCTGCGTCTGAGCGATGCCAGGCGCACGCCGCGCGACGCGTGCGGCGTGCGCCCAAACATCCGTGCTTTCCCTAGCAAGAACAAGCCCTTGGCGTGAATGCCGACGGGCTAGAATCCTTACGCGTCTGTAATCGCGAGCGGGCCCATCCGCTCGACCTAAAGCGCTAAAAAACTAGAGGAGACAAGCAACATGGCCAGCACCGCCAATCCCATGCCCCGCCCCGGCGCGGGCGTGCCATCGGCCTTCGAGGAGGCGACGTATCGCAAGGTCGCGTGGCGGCTCTCGCCGCTTCTTCTGATCTGCTACGTGGTCGCGTATCTGGACCGCGTGAACGTCGGCTTCGCGAAACTGCAGATGGCCGCCGACCTGCAACTCTCGGACGCCGTGTATGGCTTCGGCGCGGGCATTTTCTTCTTCGGCTATTTCATCTTCGAGATACCGAGCAACGTGATCCTGCATCGCGTGGGCGCGCGCGTGTGGATCGCGCGGATCATGATTTCGTGGGGCATCATCTCGGCGCTCACGATGTTCATCACCACGCCGACGATGTTCTACGTGATGCGCTTTCTGCTCGGCGCGGCCGAAGCGGGTTTCTTCCCCGGCATCATTCTTTATCTGACGTACTGGTTTCCCGCGCGCAGGCGCGGGCGCATGACGACGCTCTTCATGACGGCCATCGCGTTGTCCGGTCTGATCGGCGGCCCGATCAGCGGCTGGATCATGAAGACCTTCGACGGCGTGCACGGCTGGCACGGCTGGCAATGGCTGCTGTTGCTCGAAGGCATTCCGTCGATCATCGTGGGTTTCTTCGTGTTTGCGCTGCTCGACGATCGCATCGCGAAAGCCAAGTGGCTCACGCAGGAAGAACGCGAGCTGCTCGAGCGCAATATCGTGGCGGATAACGTCGCGAAGGAAGATCATTCGCTTGGCAAGATTCTGTCGAGCCCGAAGGTCTGGTTGATGAGCCTCATCTACTTCTCGTTCGTGATGGGCCTTTACGGCGTGAGCTTCTGGCTGCCGACGATCATCAAGTCGATGGGCGTCTCCGATGCCTTGCAGGTCGGCCTGCTGTCCGCGATTCCGTATGGCGCGGCGGTGATCGGCATGCTGTACGCGGCGCGCAGCGCGGACCGGACCGGCGAGCGTCGCTGGCATATCGCGATTCCGGCGTTCATCGGTGCGATCGGGCTGGTGCTGTCGGTGGTGTGGTCGTCGAACACGACGCTCGCGATGATCGGCCTCACGCTTGCGACGATGGGTATTCTTACCACGCTGCCGTTGTTCTGGAGTCTGCCGACGGCATTTCTCGCCGGTACCGGTGCGGCGGCGGGGATTGCTATGATCAATTCTTTGGGTAACTTGGCCGGGTTTTTGAGTCCCTATCTCGTTGGATGGCTCAAGCAGGTGACCGCTTCTACCGCGAGCGGGATGTATATGCTTGCAGGGTTTCTCGTGCTTGGTGCGTTGCTCGCGTTGAGCGTGCCGGCGCGGATGGTGAATCGTTGAGGTTTTTTGCTGGGGCTTTGTGTTAATGGGCTTTCGTGGAATCCCGATTTCGCGGTGGTCTATTAGCACTGCCCCTCCCCGGGGCGGGGGTCACTTTCTTTGC